>JAZRBL010000001.1:0-7480 GCA_045635045.1 Candidatus Enterocola sp.
CACTATTGCAAAATGAGCACAATATTACGCATTTTTTGTGGATTTACGAAATTTTTAGGGGGTAACTCTGTGTATTTGCAAAATTTTGCAAGCTAATTCAATAAAAATTGTATATTTGCATTTCGCAACGTTAAAAATCTGCAACCATGGAAGTAGAAAATACCCTTACTTTAGAACAAATTGTGGCTCAACTGTCAACCGAAGTAGCTGGCGAAAATGCTCGCCTAGAAGTGAATCGTATTAAAAATTTGTTCTATAAAACTAAAGAACAACTGGCCGAAAACTTGCGCAACGAGTGGGTTGAAGCTGGTAAAACAGTAGAAGAATTTGCTTTTGATTGCCCCGAGGAAGAAGCCCTAAAAGCCCTTCTAGAAGAGGCTAAAGCCAAACGAGCATCGGAACTTCAACAAAAAGAAGTCGAGCAAGAAAAAGCATATCAACGCAAAAAAGATTTGCTAGAGCAGTTGCGAAAAATAGTAGAACAAGCCGAAGAAACAGGGGTAGAAAAAAACTTTCCATTGGTGCGTCAGTTGCAACAAGCATGGCGCGAAGCTGGCGAAGTGGCACAAAGTAAATATGCCCAATTGGTAAAATCGTATCAAGCCTACAACGAGCAATTTTACGACTTAGTAAAAATTAGCAACGAGTTGCGCGATTACGACTTTAAAAAGAACCTAGAAGCCAAAGAAAAATTGTGCGAAGCTGCCGAAAAATTGGCCGAAGAAACCCAATTGAATGTGGCTTTCCAAAAGTTGCAGCTTTTGCACAACGAATGGCGCGAGTTGGGGCCTGTTATGCGTGAGCAACGCGAAGCTTTGTGGGAACGCTTTAAAAATGCTTCTGATGTCATCAATAAAAAGCACGCTGCCTATTACCAAGCACGCAAATTGCAAGAAGCAGAAAACTTGGCCCAAAAGGTAGCCTTGTGCGAGGCCATCGAGGCCATTCCATTGGATGTAGAACGTAGTTATAAACAATGGGACGAAGTAACCGAGCAAGTATTGCAGTGGCAAGAACAATGGAAAAAAATAGGTTTTGCCCCTAAAAAGAACAATACCGCTATTTACGAACGTTTTAGAAAAGCCTGCGATGCTTTGTTCGAAGCCAAAGGAGCATTCTACAAACAAAATAAAGAAATTTTATCGGCCAATTTGGCCCAAAAACGCAGCCTTTGCGAGCAAGCCGAGGCATTAAAAGAGAGCACCGATTGGAACGCAACCACCCAAAAATTGGTGGCTTTGCAAAAACAGTGGAAAACCATTGGTGCAGTACCTCATAAATCGTCTGATGCCGTTTGGAAACGCTTTGTAGCGGCATGCGATGCCTTCTTTGATGCCCGTAAAGCAGCGCAAAAACAACTTAAACAAGAACGTAAGGCGGCTTACAAAGAAGCCAAATCGACCCAATCGTTGCGCAAAGACCACGATAAATTGATGCGTGCATACGATAAAATCAAGCAAGAAATTGCTACACGCGAAAACAATATTTCGTTCTTGATGAAAGGGGCTAAAACAGCCAATCCATTGGTAGCACAAATGGAAGAAACCATTCAAAAACTAAAACAAGATCAACAAGATTTGTATCAAAAAATAGTACAACTAGAAAAACAAATGAACAATGATGCGCAAAACTAATGATTCCTTTGCAAAAGGAAAAAACAGCCGTCGTGATGATGCCGCCCCCAAAAAATCGTTTCAAAAAGCAGCATCGTCCAAACCTACCACTAAACAGTATGCAAAATCGGAGCCAGCTCGCTCTTTTGCAAAACCCAAAGGTCCTAAACCTGTAAAAAAAGAAGAAAACGACGGAACCATCCGTTTGAACCGTTGCTTGGCCAATGCGGGTATTTGCTCGCGTCGTGAGGCCGATGTGTACATCCAAGCGGGCGTTGTAACCGTTAATGGTCAGGTAGTTACAGAATTAGGAACCCGTGTTAAACACACTGACAAGGTGATGTTTCACAACCAATTGATTCAATCCGAAAAGAAAGTCTACATCTTACTCAATAAACCCAAAAACACCGTTACCACCGTATCCGATCCACGTGGTAGAATGACGGTTATCGACTTGATTCGTGGGGCAGGGGTAGAACGTGTATACCCTGTAGGCCGTTTAGACCGCAATACAACCGGTGTATTATTGCTAACCAACGATGGCGAGATGACCGAAAAGTTGACTCACCCTCGTTTTGAGAAAAAGAAAATTTACCAAGTATCGCTCGATAAACCTTTGGCGGTAGAAGATTTTGATAAACTAAAAGAAGGTTTCCATTTGGAAGACGGTTTTATTCAAGCCGACGAATTGGAATACGTTAAAGACAGCAAACGCATGGAAGTGGGTATTGAAATCCACTCAGGCCGTAACCGCATTGTGCGTCGTATGTTTGAACACTTGGGATACAAGGTAGAAAAACTAGACCGTGTGTATTTTGCAGGTCTTACCAAATACAATTTGCCTCGTGGCAGATGGCGTTTTTTAACCGAAGCAGAAATTAATGCCCTTAAAATGGGTGCTTTTGAATAGTATGTTAGCAGACGAAGGAGCAGTGGTTATATTCAGTGGTGGACAAGATTCTACCACTTGTTTATTTTGGGCGATGGAGCGTTTCAAAAACGTGGTGGCAGTAACGTTCGATTACGGCCAACGTCACATTGCCGAAATAGAATGTGCTCGCGCTATTACTGCCGAGTTGGGCATTGAACACCATGTACTAGACATGGCACTGTTAAACCAATTGGCACCTAACTCGCTTACTCGCAAGGATATACCCGTAGATGAATCCATTCCCGATGGCGAAACTACACCCAATAGTTTGGTGGAAGGCAGAAACATGCTTTTCATCACTTTTGCGGCTATTTTGGCAAAATCCAAAAACATCCGTCATTTGGTAACGGGTGTTTGCGAAACCGATTTTAGCGGATACCCCGATTGCAGAAATGTATTTATCCAATCGCTCAATGTTACGCTTAATTTGTCGATGGATTACCAATACGTTATCCATACGCCACTGATGTGGTTGGATAAGGCGCAAACTTGGGAGTTGGCCGATAATATGGGGCGTCTAGAGTACATTCGTACCAAAACATTAACCTGTTACAACGGCATCATAGGCGATGGTTGTGGTCATTGCCCTGCCTGTACGCTCCGCCGCAACGGATTAGAGAAATACGTTAGTCTAAAGTCTAAAGTCTAAGGTCGATTAGTCGATTAGTCGATTTATCAATAAAAAACAATTATGTCCCTTACTCAATTAGGAAATAAAAACACCCAGTACCCAACCGATTATTGTCCAGAGGTATTGGAATTTTTCGAGAACAAACACCCTGAGAACGATTATTTTGTAAAATTTAATTGTCCTGAGTTTACCAGTTTGTGTCCCATTACCGGACAACCTGACTTTGCTACCATTTACATCAGCTATATGCCTGAAAAAAAAATGGTAGAGAGCAAATCGTTAAAGTTGTACCTATTTGGTTTTAGAAATCGTGGCGATTTTCACGAAGATTGCGTAAACATCATCATGAAAGATTTAATCAAATTGCTAGAGCCCAAGTACATTGAGGTGTGGGGTAAGTTTATGCCACGTGGTGGTATCAGCATCGACCCTTATTGCAACTACGGCAAAGAAGGTACCAAGTACGAAATCATGGCGATGTACCGTTTGCAGAATCATGATATGAACCCCGAAAAAATCGATAATCGCTAATACGAAAAATCGGTCCCTGAGCTTGTCGAGTTTCTTGAGCAGCGAGAGCAGAAGCAATGCTTGCATTGATTATGCCGAGTCGCAAAAGAAATATTCAAGGGCCCGATTTTTTGTATAATTACTTTTTTCTAGCGCGGAGCATTTCGCGTTTTCCGGGAGGTCCGGGCAATCGCTCGGTAGTATAGCCGACGCTTTGCAACATTCTTCTAACAGCACCCTTGGCGCAATACGTTACCAGTATGCCGCCGGGGTTTGTTATTTTATACAGGTGCTCAAAAATGGCCTCGGTCCACATTTCGGGTTGTTTATCGGGCCCAAAAGCATCAAAGTAAATAACGTCAAAATTTCCCTGTATGCTTGACTGAGTGAGGTCTATGTGTAGTTTCTCTAGGGTAAAAAACGGACTTATCTGGCAAGGGGTATTCCAAGCACTGGTGTGCAAGGCTGTCAGAATTTGACTTGCCTGTGGGGTTAATCCGTAGTTTAATTGTTGGATGGTTGCTAGGGGCAATGGATGCAACTCGCACGTGGTATAGGTAATGGGCAAGTTGTGCTTTTCTGCCTCTAGGTAGGTTAGAATCGCATTTAATCCAGTGCCAAATCCTATTTCAAGTACCGAACGGGTAGGGGCTTCGCAGGCATGTAACCCGGTTTGGATGTACACGTGTAGGGCCTCCGTAACAGCACCATTGGTAGAATGGTAGTGTTCGTCCATATCTGGACGGTAGAGTGTGCTGCTGCCGTCGGCGGTGGTCTCTATTTGGATTTTCTGTAGCATGATATAAAAATAGTTAAGGGCGATGGAACCATCGCCCTTAAATTTACTATTTACTGATTTCTTCGGCTTTTTTCAGTGCTTCGTTAATGTTTGAGCATACAAATTCATCGCTCAAGTGTTGTTCAAATTTCGCTTTTTTAAGCGTCTTTTTCACATTGTCTTTTACACCCGATAATACCACTTGAATGCCCTCGCGTTTGGATTGATGGCATAGGCTTTCCAAATTGTGAATACCGGTTGAGTCGATAAATGGAACCTTACGCATACGAATAATACGTACTTTTGGTTTGTCGCCCAAGCTGTGCATCAACTCATCGAATTTGTTGGCAATACCAAAGAAATAAGGACCATCAATTTCGTACACTTCTACTCCTGCAGGAATGTTCAATTTTTCTTCGTGTAATTGAAGGTCAGTTTCGGCGTTGGGGTCAATTTCGTGTTGGAAATGTCTAATAGAAGTAGCTTCGCTGGTACGTTTTAGGAACAATACAACAGCCATTAGCAAACCAATTTCGATAGCGATGGTAAGGTCGAATACAACGGTTAGTACAAAGGTAGTTATGAGTACAGCAAAGTCCGATTTTGGATTCTTAGCCAACGATACAAATGTACGCCATCCGCTCATGTTATAGGCAACCATTACCAATACAGCTGCCAAGCAAGGCATCGGAATCAAACCTACCAATTGGCCTAGTAGCAATAGTACCAATAGCAATACAACCGCGTGTACAATGCCAGCAACAGGGGTACGACCACCGTTGTTGATGTTGGTCATGGTACGAGCAATAGCGCCGGTAGCAGGAATACCACCAAAAAATGGAACCACTACGTTGGCAATACCTTGGCCAATCAATTCGGTATTAGAATCGTGCTTGTCGCCAATAACACCGTCTACCACCATGGCCGATAATAACGACTCAATAGCCCCTAAAATAGCAATGGTAAAGGCAGCAGGGAATAGGGCTTGTACTATACCCAAAATGGTTTCGCCTTCTTTTAAACTCATTTCTGGTAGACTAGGCGCTGGCATACCTTGTGGTAAGGTGTACAAATCGCCAATGGTACTGATGCTTTTAATGCCTTCGATGGCAGTAAATTTATCTAATGCCCACACCAAAAGGGTAGCTACAATAATGGCTACCAACGATCCGGGTATCTTAGACGATATTTTGGGCATAAAGATGATGATAAGCAAACTCATCAGTGCAACGCCAAACGACCACCAGTTAATATCGCCCGTGTGCTGGAAATAGCACCACCATTTGTGCAAAAAGTCGGCAGGAACATTGGTTATACCCAATCCAAAGAAGTCGTTCATTTGGGTAGAGAAGATGGTAAGTGCAATACCACCGGTAAAACCAACAATAACAGGGTAGGGTACAAATTTAATGATGGTTCCCAATCGGAGCGCTCCCATTAAAATGAGCATGATGCCTGCCATAATGGTGGCAATCATCAGGCCGCTAAGGCCGTGTTGTTGAATAATACCGTAAATAATTACGATAAAGGCACCCGTAGGACCGCCAATTTGTACTTTGGTACCGCCCAGCAACGAAATAAGGAAACCGGCAATAATAGCGGTAACCAGACCTTCGGTAGGGCCTACGCCCGAAGCAATACCAAAAGCAATGGCCAACGGTATGGCTACAATACCTACAATAATACCTGCCATAAGGTCGGTGCTAAATTGCTTGCCGTTATACCCCTTTAGGCATTTAAAAAACGTAGGTTGAAAAGTAAAATGTTTCATAAAATATGATGATAAAAACTAACTTCTCAAAAAACGGGTGCAAAATTACATAAAAAAATCGAGGGGAATCATATTCCTCTCGATTTTTTGTTTACGTCAATAACTATTTCAATCCTAATTCCATCAAATAGCGTTCGGCTTCGATGGCTGCTTTGCAACCGCTTCCTGCAGAGGTAATGGCTTGGCGATAAATAGGGTCGGCAACGTCGCCAGCAGCAAAGATACCTTCGATGTTGGTTTTGGGCGACGAACCTTCGGTTTTGATGTAACCCACTTCGTCCATGTCGATGTAGGGTTTGAAGATTTTTGAGTTGGGTTGGTGACCAATGGCCAAGAAGAAACCATCAATGTCAATGTGTACGTTTTCTTCGCCTTCTTCTCCTTTGTTCTTCACAAGGTTGGCACCTTCTACTACGCCGTCACCTGTCAATCCAAGGGTTTGGTGTTTGTATAAAATGGTAATGTTTTCTTTGTTTTTTACACGGTCTTGCATTACTTGCGATGCGCGCAAAACATCACGACGCACAATTAAATAAACGTGTTTACAAAGCGATGCAAGGTACATGGCTTCTTCGCAAGCGGTATCGCCACCACCTACGACTGCAACTGCTTTCTTTCTGTAAAAGAACCCGTCGCAAGTTGCACATGCCGAAACTCCCGATCCTGCGTATTTGGCTTCGTCTTCCAATCCTAGGTATTTGGCCGATGCGCCAGTGGCGATAATAACGGTGTGTGCCAAAAGGGTGGTAGTGCCGTCGATGGTTACTTTGTATGGCTTTTCAGAAAAGTCTACTTCGGTAGCGATGCCCCAACGAATGTCAGCACCAAAGCGCAAGGCTTGTTGACGCAAATCGTCCATCATTTGCACGCCAGTGGTACCTTGTGGGTAACCAGGAAAGTTCTCAATTTCGGTAGTGGTGGTAAGTTGTCCACCAGGTTGAATGCCTTCGTACACTACCGGATTTAGTCCAGCGCGTGAAGCATAAATAGCTGCGGTAAGTCCGGCAGGGCCCGAACCCAATATAAGGCAGTTTACAATGTTTTGTTCCATAGTATTTTATCGGATGTCTATAATTTGTGCTTTGGGATATTTATTTAGGTCAAAAATTAGTTCTTTTTCGCTAAAGTTTTTGTTGGTTTCGATTTTTAAAATATCGATGGTGTTGGTCATGCCGTTTTTACCGTAGGTGGTAATTTGCAAGGGACAATGGTTGCTAAGGTCAATTTTAAGCGATAAGCGATGAAA
>JAZRBL010000002.1:0-1644 GCA_045635045.1 Candidatus Enterocola sp.
AGCTGGTTCTCGTCGCGCTGAGGAGCGGTACAACCCTCTAAATAAGACACATACGAATCGTCATCAGCTACAATTAGGGTACGTTCAAACTGCCCTGTATTAACCGCATTGATACGGAAATAAGTAGACAACTCCATGGGGCAACGCACGCCTTTAGGGATGTAAACAAAAGAACCATCGCTAAATACGGCCGAGTTAAGGGCAGCATAAAAGTTATCGGTATAGGGAACCACCGAACCCAAATAGGTTTGAATCAGTTCGGGGTACTGCTCTACTGCCTCGCTAAATGAGCAGAAAATAATGCCCAATTTGGCCAATTCTTCTTTGTAAGTAGTTTTAACCGATGTACTATCCATGACAGCATCGACTGCCATGCCTGATAGCATTTTTTGCTCTTCTAGCGGAATACCCAATTTCTCGAAAGTTTTAAGTAGCTCAGGATCAACCTCGTCAAGGCTTTTTGGAGCATTTTTTCGGGGTGCAGCATAATAAGACAATCCCTGAAAATCAATTTCAGGAATGTCTAAATGCGCCCATATGGGCAGCGGTTGCTGTTTCCAGTAGTTAAAAGCCTTGAGTCTAAATTGCAACAACCATTCGGGTTCGTTCTTTTTAGACGAAATAAGGCGTATGATGTCTTCGTTTAATCCTACCGGAATAATATCGGTTTCGATTTGGGTGGTAAACCCGTATTTGTAATCGGAATCGGCAATATCCGTTAATATCGTATTATTTTGTTGTTTCATTTTGTGAGTCGAGGTAAAAATGAACGTATGGCATGAGCGTCGGTACAACGGCCTTAACCGGTTCATACAAGAACGATTCGTTTTTTGTATCGCTTGGTATCACTTGGAACCGCTCATCGACCGCATCGACCAAATTGATGATAACGCTCAACAACATGGCCCACTTTAGCATACCAAACAGTCCTCCACACATTCGGTTTACCCAACCAAGGGTCAGGGTTGACATTAGTTTCTCTAGCAACTTAGCCACTATCACACAGATAAGAAACGTTAGTGCAAAGATGATAATAAATGCCAACACATAACCTTGTTGAAGGGTCAAAGAGAACCAGTCGGCAAATGGATTGGACAGAGTTTCTGCCAAGAAATAGGACAACACGATGGCTAAAATTAGGCCCACCAAGGTTCCTATTATTTTTAGCATACCTTTTACTAACCCATATATGAGTCCGTACAACAAAGGTAGTACCAATATAAAATCAATCCAATTCAACTTTTTGAGCTATTAGAAAGTACGTTTTACTTCTATTTCTTCGAATGTCTCAATAAAGTCGCCTACACGAACATCGTTGTAATTTGCAATATTCAAGCCGCATTCAAAGCCAGTAGACACCTCTTTAACGTCGTCTTTCATACGTTTAAGCGATCCTAGCTCGCCAGAATATACCACAATACCATCGCGGATAAGACGTAACTTGTTGGAACGTTTTACCTTACCTTCGCGTACCAAACAACCGGCAACGGTACCCACTTTGGTAATTTTGAAGGTATCAAGCACCTCTAGGGTAGCGGTAACTTCTTCTTTGATTTCTGGCGACAACATGCCTTCCATAGCATCCTTGATTTGCTCGATAGCATCGTAAATAATAGAATACAAGCGGATATCCACTTCTTCTTT
>JAZRBL010000003.1:0-2277 GCA_045635045.1 Candidatus Enterocola sp.
CCAACGGTGCCGGAAAAACTACCGCCATGCGCATGCTATGCGGCCTGAGCTACCCTACCGATGGCGGGGGCACCGTGGCCGGCTTTGACATCAACACCCAAGGAGAGGCCATTAAAAAGCGCATTGGGTACATGAGCCAACGTTTTTCGCTTTACAACGACCTTACGGTGTGGGAAAACATGCGTCTGTTTGCCGGCATTTACGGCATGAGCCAAATAGAAACCGAAGAGCGAGCCGCCGAATTGCTTAACCGTTTTAGTTTTGCCAGCGAAAGGGATACCCTGGTAAGTGCGCTTCCGTTGGGTTGGAAACAAAAACTATCGTTTATAGTAGCCACCATTCATCAACCCGAAATTATTTTTTTAGACGAGCCTACAGGGGGTGTAGACCCCATTACCCGCCGTCAATTTTGGGAGATGATATACGAGGTAGCCGCCGAGGGTACCACCATTTTTGTTACCACCCACTACATGGACGAGGCCGAGTACTGTCACCGCGTTTCTATTATGGTGGATGGCGAAATTAAAGCATTGGATACGCCTCAAAATTTAAAGCAAACCTACGCTGCAACTAGCATCGACGAAGTGTTTAGAACCCTAGCAAGGGGTGCAAAAAGAGGAGATTAATAGCATGAGAAAGAACAGTTTTTTGGCTTTTATCAAAAAAGAATCGCTGCATATTTTGCGCGATAAACGCACCATGCTCATTGTGTTGCTTATTCCGGTTATTTTAATGGTATTGTTTGGCTTTGCCATATCGACCGAAATAAACAACCTAAACATTGCCGTAGTGGCACCCCACCCAACGGTAGAAGTAGAAAAAAAGGTGCAAAAGATAGCCCACAACCCCTCGCTTACCTTTGTAGGCTACATTGACAGAACAGATATAGATGCCACCCTGCGCACAGCAAAGGCCGATGCGGTGGTGGTTTTTGCCGCTAATTTTGACCGCATTATGGCCGATATGGCACAAGGCATTGCCACCGAAAAGGCCTACGAGTTTGTATTTGACGCCTCTAACAGCAACGTTTCGGCTGCCGGTGCTGCCTACCTACAAGGCGTACTCTTAGATATGGCAGACAACAACCTATTTACCCTAAAACTGCTGTACAACCCTCAGATGAAATCGTCGTACAATTTTGTTCCAGGCATTATGGGGCTTATTTTTATTCTTATTTGTGCCATGATGACATCGGTTTCTATTGTGCGCGAAAAAGAAATGGGGTCGATGGAGGTACTGCTAGTATCGCCCGTAAAACCCCTGTACATCATCATAGCCAAAATGATTCCTTACTTGGTGCTATCGTGCATCAATTTGGTTACCATTTTGCTGATTGCCTATTTTTTGCTCGATGTGCCCATGAGTGGCGGCGTTGGCAATATCATTTTGCTGTCGTTGGTTTATTTGCTGTTGTCACTGGCACTGGGGCTGCTTATTTCTAACATCTCGTCGTCGCAAGTAATGGCCTTGCTTATATCGGCCATGGTGCTTATGATGCCCATGATGATGCTATCGGGCATGGTGTTTCCGCTAGAGAACCTGCCCATTGTTATAAAACCCCTTAGCTACATTGTGCCTGCGCGTTGGTACATTGAAGCCATGCGCAAACTCATGATTATGGGTGTTCCGCTATCGGGCGTAGCTACAGAACTAGCCATTTTATCGGCAATGGC
This sequence comes from Candidatus Enterocola sp., assembly GCA_045635045.1. Taxonomy (GTDB): domain Bacteria; phylum Bacteroidota; class Bacteroidia; order Bacteroidales; family Paludibacteraceae; genus Enterocola. Next base: position 1,674 of record JAZRBL010000003.1, read on the forward strand.
CATTGGCTTAATGGCGGTTTCTATCAAGAAGTTTAACAACAAATTAGAATAATCATGCGCCAATTATACGTTTTGCTTCAAAAAGAGTTTATTCAAATTGCTCGACATGCTTTTTTGCCCAAACTAATTTTGGCATTTCCCATTATGATGATGCTGGTGTTGCCTTGGGTTACCACCATGGACGTAAAAAATGTGGGCGTAAGCATTATTAACAGCGATGGGCAAAGCCTATCTAGACAAATTGTTGCCGACATTAAGGCCAGCGAATATTTTAAGGTTAACGAGGAGGCTACCACCTACCAACAAGCCTTATCGTTGCTAGAAGATAGCAAAATTGACGTCATTGTGAGCATTCCGTCGCATTTTGAAAAGAATTTGGTAACGCAAATTCCTACGCCTATAGACATTGCGGCCAATGCGGTAAACGGCACCAAGGGTTCGTTGGGCAGCCAATACATGGTGCAAACCATTGCCTCGTCGTTGCAAAACTACCAAGCAGAAAAAGGCATGAGTAGCCCCACCGAAGTGGCATCGGTGCTAAATTGGTACAACCCTACCCTCAACTACAAGTTTTTGATGATTCCCGCCTTGATGATTATGCTAC
>JAZRBL010000004.1:0-1556 GCA_045635045.1 Candidatus Enterocola sp.
AGAAAAAAAATCGAAAAATTTTACTCGTCCTACACCGCTGTAACGGCTTTGCAACAATACTTGCTTTATAGCAGAGAACCGTTGTTCTCAAAAGCGGGTGCAAAGATAGAGCCTTTTTTAATACACTCCAAATAATTTTGAGAGAAAATTAAAAGTTTTTTACACCCTATTTTACAAATCGCTGATAATCTGATTTATAATTTTAACCAGTTTTGATAGTAGGCAAAACCAAAACTAAGTATGGTATACCCTACCCCAATAAGGGCGCGTACCCAAAGAGGTAGTTTTTGCTCTTCACTCTTACCTGCAGAAAACCATAGTGAATACATTAACATGTAGGGCAAAAATACTATCATAAGCATGCGCATATAGCATTCCTCTTTTACAAATTGTAAAACAGCTGCAATAATTAAGATCAAATAGATGCGCGCTACAATAGCTGCAATTCTTGTTTTGTCCATATATAATAATGCTTACTTACAAACTGCTCTAATTTTACGAATAGTGTATCGTCTATAAGAATCTCTTACAATTTTAGTAGCAGTTGTCTCAAACGTATTTGCAAAGACATTCCAACCATCATATATAGAACTAGTCCAATAGACCCCCTCGGTACGTCTTGCAAAGAAGATGGAATTGCCATTCTTCTTACTGGTAAGAACAAGTCCACGTTCTGCCGATATGGTTGGATGTTGATAAGGTGTAATGGTACAGTTCTCTAGCAACTCAGTTACTTCTGCAGAAGTAGGCATACGCCAATTGCCGCCCCATGCTGCATTGGCAGCATCATGAGAAAGTGGCAAAACCTCTGGATCATCATCATAACTATATCCTTCCATGGACGAAGAGGTTCTAGTAAATGTTTCACCCCATGCGTATCGATCGCCATTTTCGTATGGGCTTGTAGCGCCTACGTCCGTCATAGCCCATTTAACAGACAACCCCAAGTCTACACATTCATGTCCTTGCACCATAATAGTAGGGCCCAATTTGGGATAGTTTGGATCTTGGGGTGTTTCTGGATCGGATGGATCTGATGGGTCGGCGGGATCTTCGCCTTCTTTGGGTGTTACTTTAATAGAACAGGTAGCGCGTTTGCCGCCTGCCATGGCTGTAATGGTGGCTTTACCTGCGGCTATGGGGGTTACTTTCCCCGATGCATCGACGCTGGCAACGGCTGCTTTGTTGCTGCTCCAAGTTACTTTTACGGTATCGGCTTTAAAACCATCGGCTGCGGTTAATTGCAAACTATTTTTTAACGACAAAGTAGCATCTTGCTCCAAGGTAAACGAATTGGGTGAAAATACGGCTTTGCTAATAGAAGGTTTTACAAATGTCACTTGACAAGTGGCTTCATCTGCTTTGTCTACACTAGCGGTAAGGCTGTAGGTACGCTCTTCGTCGCCTTTAAGGAACCAGTTGCCATCTTGCCATTTGGGAGTAGGACCGTCGTTGGTAGTTTCCCATTTAAAACGGTACAAAGGAGCCGAGGCGGGTTTCAAATCGTTAATAGGGAAACGCACACTACTGCCTACATACACTTCAAATTTGGCAGG
>JAZRBL010000005.1:0-3105 GCA_045635045.1 Candidatus Enterocola sp.
TTTTATTGTCTAAGTACAAACCTACCACCACTGTATCGCCTTCGTTTACATCGGCTGTTTGTTCGCTAAAAGGCAAAAACAGGTCTTTCATAATACCCCACTCTAAAAAAGCACCGTAAGAGCCCACAGCCTTTACTTGCAAGGGAACTATATCGCCTACCGCAGCTAGGGGTTTATCGGTAGTAGCTATTAGGCGATCATCGCCATCTGTATAAATAAAAACGTCTAGGTAATCGTCTATTTGTGCATCTGCAGGCACGTAACGATTAGGAAGCAAAATCTCGCCTGCTTCTTCGCCATCTAGGTACAAGCCAAACGCCACGCGTTTAACTACTTTTAGGGTGTTGTAAGATCCGATGTTCATAAACTAATTCTAAAATTACTCACATTCGTTCGTGATTGAAAGCCTAAAACTACTCACATTCGTTCGTGATTTTAGGCTTCACCTCAGCAAACCTGCAAGCAGGTTTATTTTATGTTCAATTTGTTTTATCCAAGTAAACTTGGCTAATTCAAATTTCACATAAAATACCTCAATTTCATTGAGGTTTGCTTTCGGTTTGCACTAAAATTCTGAAGTAAAGTGGAAACGAATATTCTTAAAGTCACTTTGCGCCATTTGCAATACATAGTTAGAGTCGGCTAGGAACACATCGCGACCTTCTTTGTCTTTGGCCATGTATTGGTATTTGCGTTTTTTAAAGTTCTCTAGTTCGGCAGCATCGTCGCTTTCTATCCAACAAGCCTTGTATAGGTGAATAGGCTCCCATTTACATTGCGCCCCGTATTCGTGCAACAAACGATACTGAATTACCTCAAACTGCAATTGCCCTACCGTACCAATAATTTTACGGCCGTTAAATTGATTTACAAACAGCTGTGCAACCCCTTCGTCCATCAATTGGTCAATGCCTTTTTGCAACTGTTTTTGCTTCATGGGGTCGGCATTTTCGATGTATTTAAACATCTCTGGCGAGAAGCTGGGCAATCCTTTAAAGTGAATGTTTTCGCCTGCGGTTAAGCTATCGCCAATTTTAAAGTTACCAGTATCGGGCAAACCAACAATATCGCCTGCGTATGCCTCATCGACCGTTTCTTTCTTTTGCGCCATAAAACAGGTGGGCGCCGAGAATTTCATCATCTTGCCATGACGAATATGCTTGTAGTTGACATTGCGTTCAAACTTACCCGAACAAATCTTTACAAAGGCAATGCAACTGCGGTGGTTGGGGTCCATGTTTGCGTGTATCTTAAACACAAAACCCGAGAAAGCAGGTTCGTAAGGATTAACAGTGCGTTCCAAGGTCTCAACAGGGCGAGGCGATGGAGCAATCTCTACAAAGCAATCCAACAACTCTTTTACCCCAAAGGTATTGAGCGCACTACCAAAGAATACAGGAGCCAAATCGCCTGCCAAGTATTGGTTAACATCAAATTCCGAGTAAACACCCTCTATCAATTCCAAATCGTCGCGCAATTTAGCGGCATCGCGTTCGCCCACAAAATCTTCTAGCTCTTTGCTGTTTAAATCGTTAAAGGCGATGGTTTCCGATACGGTTTGCTTATTGGGTGTATAAAGGTTCAAGCTGGTTTGGTGGATGTTGTACACCCCTTTGAACGATGCACCGCTGTTAATGGGCCAACTAAGTGGACGCACATGAATGCCCAATTCAGATTCCACCTCGTCTAGCAAATCGAAGGGGTCTTTACCTTCGCGGTCCATTTTGTTGATAAACACCATTACGGGGGTTTTGCGCATACGGCACACTTGCATTAGTTTACGCGTTTGTGTTTCTACCCCTTTTGCCGAGTCTATCACAATAATAACGCTGTCTACTGCAGTTAGTGTACGGAAAGTATCTTCGGCAAAGTCTTGGTGACCAGGGGTATCCAAGATGTTGATTTTGTAATCTTTGTACTCAAATCCCATTACCGATGTTGCCACCGAAATACCACGTTGCTTTTCAATTTCCATCCAGTCGGACGTAGCGGTCTTTTTAATCTTGTTCGATTTTACGGCACCTGCAATGTGAATAGCGCCCCCAAACAACAACAATTTTTCTGTCAAAGTGGTTTTACCTGCGTCAGGGTGCGATATAATAGCAAACGTGCGTCGGCGGTTTATTTCGTCTTTCAAATCCATAATTTCTCAGCTTGTACTAAATAATTGAGCACAAAAATAGTCATTTTTAGTGGATTAGGCAATCCCCATCTTTTGTTTTGCCTGCTGCCGTTTTATTTACTAAAGTTCCACTCCTGCTATGGAATGAAACTCTATCTGTTGGTTTGATAAGCACCTATCGAAATTGCACTACATCCAATTGTATACCACAAGTAGGTTTCAAGTTGTGTATAACCCATATAGAATACTTTAGTGCATAAAAAAACAAGAGGAAGTAGCAACAAAAGTACAAAGCTTGCGTATGCAGTTTTAGCCCATTTCTTGTATATGCAAACTAAATGAAGCGCTAAACAAATATAACAAAGAATAAACCTAAAACTCATGCAATTAGCTATAAGTTGCGTTGCTTGATAATTATACTCTATCGATATAAAATTCTTAAATACTTGATCGGGAACTATGTAACAAAAGATGATGAAAAGGGAGTAAATCAAAATATCCTTTAAGCATCGGTATTCTTTTTGTTTTAGCATATCAGATATTTTATGTCCCTGTTGTTGCATTCTATCAACCAGCAAAACAAATCCTACAAAAAATAGAATGTGTAATATATAATCAATTGCCAAATATGCTTTATCAACAAATAAAGCGTCATTAAAAATCCAAACAGTAGTAAAACCTGCAAACAATGAAATAAAGTAAGCATATTTTATTCTCTTGTTGATAGACGAAAACAAGCAAAACGATATACTTACCAATGATGTAATAACAGAAACTACACCAACAAAACCAAACAATATAATCCAAACCATATTATTGTCTCCAGATAGACGATTAAGCGCATTATAATCCATAAAGAATAAATAATACGCGAACAATAGTAGAATGGAAATAGATTGATATATGATTAAAAGTATTCTTTTCATAAGATAGAAAAATAAAGTTTTGTTTATACGATGCTCTAAAAACCTAAGTTTAATTTA
>JAZRBL010000006.1:0-11164 GCA_045635045.1 Candidatus Enterocola sp.
ATACCGGTATTAAAGTTATCGACTTGCTTGCTCCTTACCTAAAAGGGGGTAAGATTGGTTTGTTTGGTGGTGCTGGTGTAGGTAAAACCGTGTTGATTATGGAATTAATCAACAACATTGCCAAAGGTTATAACGGTTACTCTGTATTTGCCGGTGTAGGTGAACGTACCCGCGAAGGTAACGACTTACTACGCGAAATGCTAGAAGCAGGCGTTATCAACTACGGCGAAGAATTTATGAAAAGCATGGAAGAAGGCGATTGGGACCTATCTAAAGTAGACCAAGAAGCCTTGGCTAAATCGCAAGCTACGTTGGTATTTGGTCAGATGAACGAACCTCCTGGTGCACGTTCTTCGGTAGCACTTTCGGGCTTGACCGTAGCAGAATCGTTCCGCGATAATAACGAGTCGGGCAAAGAAGGTAACGACGTGCTTTTGTTTATCGACAATATTTTCCGTTTTACCCAAGCGGGTTCGGAAGTTTCGGCTTTGTTGGGTCGTATGCCATCGGCTGTAGGTTACCAACCTACCCTAGCTTCGGAAATGGGTTTGATGCAAGAACGTATTACATCTACCAAGAACGGTTCTATTACCTCGGTACAAGCTATTTACGTTCCTGCCGACGACTTAACCGACCCTGCTCCTGCTACTACCTTTAGCCACTTGGACGCTACCACCGTATTGAGCCGTAAAATTGCCGAGTTGGGTATCTACCCTGCTGTAGACCCACTAGACTCTACCTCGCGTATTTTGGACCCTGCAGTAGTAGGTCAAGAACACTACAATACGGCTATGCGCGTTATTGAGCTATTACAACGTTATCAATCGTTGCAAGATATTATTGCTATTTTGGGTATGGAAGAGCTTTCTGAAGCCGACAAATTGGTAGTACACCGCGCACGTCGTGTACAACGTTTCTTGTCGCAACCCTTCCACGTAGCCGAACAATTTACTGGTTTGAAAGGCGTTTTGGTTCCTATCGAAGAAACCATTAAAGGCTTTAACATGATTATGGACGGCGAAGTGGACCAATATCCAGAAGCTGCCTTTAACTTGGTGGGCAACATTGAAGCTGCCATTGCCAAAGGTGAACAACTATTAAAAGAAAGTAGCAAATAACCATGAATGTTTCTATTCTTTCTGCTAGCAAAAGTTTGTACGATGGAACTGCCACATCGGTAGCTTTTCCGGGTGCACAAAGTCCGTTTACGGTGCTAGACTATCACGCTCCTATTATTTCGTTATTAAATAAGGGTACCATTGTTATTACTAGCAACGACAGCGAGCCTACCTCTATTGACATTGCCGGTGGATTTGTAGAAATACACAACAACAACGTAACAGCTTGTGTAGAATTGGTATGAGACGCGAACTGCTTGTTTTATGGTTAAGTTGCATAGGATGTGAATTGGTTATGACCTTTGTACACCAATTTATATTTGAGGCACCTTACCTTAAATTCTACCTATTAATTCCGCTCTTTTTTATAGGCATGGAGTGGATTTATTACGGAATTGAATGTTATGCTCGTGCACAAGAAAACCACGCCAAAGCCACGCAGGTGTACATGTTGTATAAAACAGCCAAGATGATTATTACCTTGGCCATTGTGTTAGGATTGGCATTTTTGATGCCGCAAGTAGGCGTAGCCTTTTTTATTAGGATGGTGGCTATGTACTTAATTATGCTGGTGGTAGAAACCAAATTAGCCATGGCATGGATGCTAAACCAACCAAAGCTTAAAGACAAATGAAAAAATTAACATACATACTACTTTTATGTTCTCTGCTGTTTGCGCCAGCTACCCTATGGGCTAGCGAACCAGCACAAGAAGAAGCCACAGCACACAAGGCCACTACCTTTGACCCCGTAGGCTTTTTGTTTGGACACGTAGGCGATGGATACGATTTTCACATTACAGAAATTGACGGACACCCTATTTCTATTCCGTTGCTAATCATTGCCCATAGCCAAGAAAGAGGATGGTTTGTATTTTCGTCAAGTCATGTGGCACACGGACATCAATACGAGAATTTCTACATTGCCAAAGGTGGCGATTACGACGGCAAATTGGTAGAAATTAACAGCAAAGGCGAAGTGGTAAGACCTTTTGACCTTTCTATTACCAAAAACGTTTTTGCTATTTTACTATCGAGCGCTATTTTGTTAGGTATTTTTATTCCTATGGCACGCGCCTACAAAAAACGTCCATTGGGCGTTCCTAGCAAAGGATACAGCTTAATGGAAGTGGTAATCAATTACATTGAAGACGACGTTATAAAACCATCGTTGGGCGACCAGTACATGCGTTTTTCGCCCTACTTACTAACCGTTTTCTTCTTTATTTTGATTAACAACTTGATGGGATTAATTCCTATCTTCCCCTTTGGTGCCAACCTAACGGGCAACCTATCGGTTACCATGGTACTAGCGGTATTTACCTATTTAGTAACCAACATTTGTGGAACACGCGAATACTACAAAGAAATTATTTGGCCCGATGTTCCAACCTGGTTAAAGGTACCATTGCCATTAATGCCCATTATTGAGATTATATCGACTCTAACCAAGCCCATTGCCTTGATGATTCGTCTTTTTGCCAATATTTTGGCAGGTCACCTTATTATTATGGTGCTTATGGCGTTAATCTTTATTATTAGCATGAGTATGGGAGCCGTTGTAGGAGGTGTTACTGCCGTAGTATCCATCCTATTCTCGATATTTATGTACTGCTTAGAATTGTTAGTAGCCTTTATCCAAGCATACGTGTTTACCATGCTATCGGCTACCTTTATAGGCATGGCACAAGTAAAAGAACATCATTAATCGACTAAACAACTAAACAAATAAACAACTAAACATTTAATTTAAACATTATGTTATCAGTAATTCTTGAAGCCGCCTTTGCTGGCGCAGCATTAGCTAAATTTGGCGCAAGTATTGGCGCTGCTATTGCCATTTTGGGTGCCGGTATGGGCATTGGTAAAATTGGTTCTTCTGCAATGGAAGCCATTGCACGTCAACCAGAAGCTGCTGGAGATATTCGTTCGGGTATGATTTTGGCAGCCGCTCTTATTGAAGGTGTAACCTTGTTCGCCATCATTACTTGCGTATTGGCTATCCTATTGTAAGCCACGTAGCCTGCAAAGGTTACAGGTAAAACTAAGGTAACCGCTTAAAAGGCGGTTACCATTTAAAAACAAATGCAAACACTATGAATCTTTTCTCTCCAGATTCCGGATTAGTAATATGGATGTTATTGGCCTTTTCGATTGTATTTTTTACACTCGCAAAATTTGCATGGCCTACCATTTTAACTTCGCTTAAAGAGCGCGAAGACCACATTGCTAATTCGCTCAAAAAGGCCGAAGAAGCCGCCAACTCGTTGGCTGGACTAGAAGAAAAAGGCAAAGCCATTATTGCTGCAGCACAAGCCGAACAAATGCAAATGGTAAAAGATACCAAGCAAATGACCGACAAAATGATTGCAGAAGCCAAACAACAGGCTGGGCAACAAGCACAGCAAATTATTGAAGCTGCGCGCGAGCAAATTGCCAAAGAAAAAGCGCAAGCCATTGCCGAAATTAGAAGCGAAGTAGCTTCTTTATCCATTGGCATGGCCGAAAAGATTTTGCGTAAAGAACTAGAAAACAAAAAAGCGCAAGAACAGTACATTGAACGTTTACTAAAAGAAAACGTTAGTGCATCATGAATCACGGAAAAATATCCATACGATACGCAAAAGGCTTCTTAGGTAGCGCAACAGAAAAGAATGCGGCCGATAAGGTGTACAACGACATGTACACTTTAGAGCTATCGTTCCGTCAGTTCCCTACCCTACAACAGGTTATCAATAATCCGTCGGTGGCCGCCACAGAAAAAGCCAACGTGCTAAAATTGGCATGCGGCAAAGACATTCATGCAACCTCGCAAACCTTTATCGACTTTGTTATTCAACAAGGAAGAGTTAGTCAATTGCAATGGATGGCATTGATGTACCAAGATTTGTATCGTAAACAACAAAATACAGTGGTTACTACCCTAACCAGCGCCATTGAACTACCCGAAGCCTTGCAGCAAAAAATAGCAGGCTGGATAGAAAAAAATCAAGGCAAAAAGGTAGAACTACGCACCGAAATCAACCCTGACATTATTGGTGGCTACATCATTGATATTGAAAACAACCGCCTAGATGCCAGTATTAAAGGACAATTATCAAAATTAAACAAATATGCCGGACATTAAACCCAGTGAAATTTCGAGCGTGTTGCAAATGCAACTTGACGGCTATAAAAACCAACTCGAATTTGAAGAAATAGGTAAAGTACTCCAAGTAAGCGACGGTGTAGCCCGTGTTTATGGCTTAAACAAAGTTCAATCGAACGAATTGGTTGAATTTGAAAACGGCACCAAGGGCATTGTGCTTAACTTGGAAGAAGACAACGTGGGTGTGGTACTTTTAGGCCCTACCCAAGATATCAAAGAAGGCTTTGTGGTGCGTCGTACCAAACGCATTGCCTCTATTATGGCAGGCGAAGGCATGTTGGGCCGCGTTATCAACGTACTTGGCGAACCCATTGACGGCAAAGGAGCTATTTCTGGCGAACGTTTTGAAATGCCACTAGAGCGCAAAGCTCCTGGTGTTATTTATCGTCAACCCGTAAAAGAGCCCCTACAAACCGGTATCAAGGCTATTGACGCCATGATTCCTATTGGTCGCGGCCAACGTGAGTTGATTATTGGCGACCGTCAAACCGGTAAAACCGCCATTGCTGTCGACACCATTATTAACCAAAAAGAATTCTATAAAAAAGGCGAACCTATTTATTGTATCTACGTAGGTATTGGTCAAAAAGGATCGACCATTGCTAACTTGGTACAAACCCTAGAAGAAAACGGCGCCATGGATTACACCATTGTGGTATCGGCTACTGCATCAGACCCTGCTGCTATGCAATACTACGCACCTTTTGCAGGGGTGGCCATTGCCGAATACTTCCGCGATACAGGTCGTCATGCTCTCATTATTTACGATGACCTTTCTAAACAAGCCGTGGCTTATCGTGAGGTGTCGCTTATTTTGCGTCGTCCTCCAGGTCGTGAAGCTTACCCTGGCGATATCTTCTACTTGCACTCTCGTTTGCTAGAACGTGCGGCTAAAGTGATTAAAAACGACAAGGTAGCACAATCGATGAACGACCTTCCTGCTTCGCTAAAAGGCAAAGTAAAAGGCGGTGGTTCTATTACGGCATTGCCCATTATCGAAACCCAAGCAGGCGACGTATCGGCCTACATTCCTACCAACGTAATTTCTATTACCGACGGTCAAATTTTCTTGGAATCGAGCTTGTTTAACGCAGGGGTACGTCCTGCTATTAACGTGGGTATTTCTGTATCGCGTGTAGGTGGTAGCGCTCAAATCAAATCCATGAAAAAAGTGGCTGGTACCCTTAAGCTAGACCAAGCGCAATACCGCGAATTGGAGGCATTCTCTAAATTTGGAGCCGAAATTGACGCTGCAACCAAAATTGTGCTTGACAAGGGCGCGAAGAACGTAGAAATTCTTAAGCAAGGAAGATATTCGCCACTTACTGTAGAGCAACAAGTAGCCATTATCTACTGCGGAACCAATGGTTTGTTGGCCGATGTTCCTCTTGATAAAGTAAGCGAATTTGAAAGGAATTTCTTGGATATCATGGAGAACAAATACAAAGAAACGGTTCTTGAACCTTTAAAAAATGGTCAGTTGACAGCCGAAATTGAAGGCATCTTGCGTAGCGAAGCTGCCGCCCTATCGGCCGCCTATAAATAAGTCCAAATAAAAAAATGGCATCACTAAAAGAAATACGTGCACGCATTCTCTCGGTTAACTCTACCAAGAAGATTACCTCTGCCATGAAAATGGTATCGGCAGCTAAGTTGCATAAATCGGAAGAGAACACCTTGCGTTTTATTCCGTACAAACAAAAGCTAACCGATATGCTAACTCAATACTTGAGCAGTATTGAGCCGGGTTCGGTAAACATTCCTTTGGCCGAGAAGCGCGAAGTAAAACGTGCGGCTATTATCTGTATATCGTCCAATAGTGGTTTGTGTGGGGTGTTCAACAGCACGGTTAATAAGCTACTAAACGAGGCCATAAAAAATTATCAAGCCCAAAACGTAGCTATCGAGATATATCCCATTGGTAAAAAAATTACCGATTACGTAAAAAAATTGGGATACCCCGTTAGCATTGAATGCAACGAATTGTGCGACAAACCACAATACGAAGCGGCTTGTAAATTGGTACAACCCTTGGTAGAAGCCTACATTCATCAAGAAATTGACGAATTGGTAGTATTGTATAACCACCACAAAAATGCGGCGGTACAAATTCCTACTAACGAGGTATTGCTGCCTTTGAGTACAGAAGTCGCTTCTACAATGCTTCGACAAAGCTCAGCAACCGACTCAGGAGACGAAAAAGCAAATGCAGGCAAAGATGGTAGCCCACAAAACCTACTATACATTACAGAGCCTGACATCCCAACGGTTATTAATCAATTGGTTCCCAATGTAGTGCGTATGCGTTTCTATGCTACCCTTTTAGATTCTACCACTGCCGAACACGGTGCTCGTACCACGGCTATGCAGGTAGCATCCGACAACGCTAGCAAAATGATTGAAACCATTACCCAACAATACAACCGTGCTCGCCAAGAGGTAATTACCAACGAGCTACTGGATATTGTTGGTGGTTCTGAAGCCTTAAGAAATTAACAATTAAACCCCTAAAGTTGCACATTTATTTAATTTTTGTGCAACTTTTTTGTTTTATATCAATTAATATAATTATCTTTGCACTTTTGTAAAAAAAATTAAAAGATGGAAATTACTAGACTTTTTGATTTACTACCTTATTACAAAACACAAAAACTAGGCGACCACATTGCTTTGTCGTGCAAACGCAATGGCAAATGGGAAGGTTACACCGTTGACCGCTACATAGAAGAAGTCAATTGGGTAAGTGCTGGTTTGCTTGCTCTAGGTGTAGAAAAAGACGACAAAATTGCAATTATCAGTTCGAACCGTCCAGAATACAACATTCTAGATATGGGTATTATGCAAATTGGTGCAGTTCCTGTACCCATCTACCCTACCATTAGCGAATCTGATTATCAATACATTCTTAACCATGCAGAAATTAAATACGTATTTGCAGAAGGTGAAGAATTGTTGCGTAAAATTGAACACATTTTGCCAGAAGTTCCATCGTTAAAAGGCATTTATACCTTTGTAGACCGTGGTAGACACAATTACTTAAGCCAACTATACGAATTGGGCAAGAAAAACCTTGACCTAGAAAAAATAGAAGCCATTAAAGCTACTGTAAAACCAGACGATTTGGCTTGTATTATCTACACATCGGGCACAACCGGTACTCCTAAGGGTGTTATGTTGATGCACAGCAACTTTATTAACCAAGTAATGAGTGTAGTACACATTTTAGGCAAAGACGATAAAAGAGCGCTTAGCTTCTTGCCTATGTGCCACGCTTACGAAAAAATGTTGCTATACGTTTATCAATACCGTGGTCTTACTATTTACTATGCAGAAAGCTTGGCTACCATTGGCGATAACATCAAAGAGGTAAACCCCAACATTATGTGCTGCGTGCCTCGTTTGCTAGAAAAAATCTACAACAAACTATTTGCTGCTGGTAAAAAACTTCCTTTTGCCAAACAAAAACTATACTACTGGGCATTTGACTTGGCCATGAAATTTGACATTGAAGGCAACAGCGCATGGTACAATGCCAAACACAAAATTGCCGACAAATTGATTTACAGCCAACTTCGCAAAGCCATTGGTGGCGAGTGGGACGTTATTGTTTCAGGTAGTGCTGCTATTCAACCTCGTTTGGTATCGTTCTTTAGCGCTATTGGCATGCCTATCTTTGAAGGATACGGTCTTACCGAAACATCGCCTGTTATTGCCGTAAGTAACCGCGAACCTCACGGACGTTTGGCAGGTGCAGTAGGTACTCCTATTAAAGGTGTTGAAGTAAAAATTACCGAACGCAACGAAATTATTTGCCGTGGCCACAACGTGATGAAAGGCTACTACAAAGCTCCCGATTTAACTGCCGAAGCTATTGATAAAGACGGTTGGTTCCACACTGGCGACACCGGTATGTTTACCGAACACGGTTTGTTGAAAATTACCGGTCGTTTAAAAAGTATCTTCAAAACCTCTATGGGTAAATACGTTAACCCATTCTTGTTGGAAGAAAAAATGGTTCAATCTAACTTTATTGACGCCATTATGGTGGTTGGTGAAAACCAAAAATTCTGTGCAGCCGTTGTTTCGCCCGACTTCTTGTTCCTTAAAAACTGGGCTAAATTGCACGACATTAAGTACACCACCAACGAAGAAATGATTAAACACCCACGTGTACGTAGCCGTATTGGCGAAGAAATTAAAAAGTACAATGCTCAATTTGGCGACACCGAAAAAATTAAGAAATTTGAATTGGTGGCCGACGAATGGACTGTTGCTAACGGCTTGTTAACTCCTACGCTAAAAATTAAACGCGAAAAAGTAGCTGCTCGTTACAAAGAAGAAATTGACGGCTTGTTTGCATAAAACAACCCATGCAATAAAAACTCCCGCTTCTGAATTGAGGCGGGAGTTTTTTTGTATCACCACTGTATAGGTTGGAGGCCTTTTTCAAGAAGATAGGCGTTGGCTTTGCTGAAGTGTTGGCAACCAAAGAAGCCGCGATAGGAGGACAAGGGCGATGGATGGGGGGCTTTGAGCACCAGGTGTTTGCTAGCATCAATGAGTTTGCTTTTGTTGCCGGCATACGAACCCCATAGCAAGAACACCACGTTTTGTTTGGTATCGGAAATGGTTTTAATAACGGCATCGGTAAAGGTTTCCCACCCTTTGCCTTGGTGCGAGCCCGCTTGCCCGCTACGTACGGTTAACGTAGCGTTAAGTAGCAAAACTCCCTGATTAGCAAGGTATTGTAAATTACCCGATGTAGGCATGGGTTTGCCCATATCGCTGGCCATTTCTTTGCAGATATTCAGGAGCGATGGCGGAAACGCTACCCCATCGTTTACCGAAAAGCAAAGTCCGTGCGCCTGCCCTGCCCCGTGGTAAGGGTCTTGCCCTAAGATAACGACGCGTACATCGCCAAGTGGACAAGAATTGAAGGCATTAAAAATTTGCCCTGCTGGTGGAAAAATAGTTTGCGTGGCATACTCGTGCTTTACAAACTGAACCAACTGCTCAAAATAAGGCTTGTCAAATTCAGTTTGCAAAGCTTTCTGCCACGATGTTTCTATTTTTACTTCCATTTTAGGGTTTGGTAAGTCATTAATTGGTAAGCCAAACGGGCTGCCAAATAATCGGATGCTTTATCAATTGGATTGGGACACAATTCTACAATGTCCAAGCCCACTACATTGCGATTGGCAAATACGCTACGCAAAAAGTGCAATACTTGGTAGTAGGTTAAGCCACCAGGCTCTGGCGTGCCGGTTGATGGCAACACCGATGGGTCAAACACATCCAAGTCGATGGTTACGTACACATTTTCGGTAAGCGTATCGATGGCTTTTTGTTGCCAATTGTTGTTATCGAAAATTTGATGTGCGTAAAACAAACGGTCTTTTTCAAAGAAAGGTAATTCTTCTACACATTGGCTACGAATACCAATTTGGGTAATTTTGGCCACCTCTGCAGCGCGGTTCATCACGCATGCGTGGTTAAGGGGCGAACCCTCGTAGCTGGGGCGCAAGTCGGAGTGCGCATCCAATTGCAATACGGTAAGGTTGTTGTATTTTTTGGCCATGGCACGAATAGCGCCAATGCTAACAGTATGGTTACCACCAATGGTAACAGGGAATTTATTATCGTCCAATATTTTAGCTACCGAATTTTCTACCGCCTCGCAAAGCAATTCGGGGGTGCGGTCTTCGGTAATGGGCGCTAACGTAGCAATGCCGTATTTATAGGCCTCAGTACCCGTTTCTACGTCGTAATTTTCGAGCGTAAACGACGCTTCAAAAAAAGCTTCTGGACCTTTCTCAGATCCTTTTACCCAAGTACTGGTTGCATCGTAAGGTACGGGCAACATAGCGAATTTGGCTGAGCCATATTCGCGGTATTGTTCTTCAAAATCTCCAAAAATCATATCAGTAACCTAAAATCTTTAACATAGACTTATACGACTGCTCTTTCGCAAACAGTTTGGTGTAATACTCGCCATCCTCGTCCAGGCCAATTACTACGTGTTTGGGCGATGGAATTAGGCAGTGTTGAATACCACCAAAACCAGCTAGTGACTCTTGGTATGCGCCGGTATGGAACAATCCGATGTATTGGGGTTGCTCTGCTTTAGGGTCAATTTTGGGCAAGAAAATGGCATTGTTATGTCCTGCGCTGTAAAAATCTTCGCTATCGCATGTTAAGCCACCCAAGTGAACGCGTTGGTATTCTTTGTCCCAGTTGTTGATGGCCAACAAGATGTAACGTTGGTTGATGGCCCAGGTATCGGGCAAAGTGGTAATGAACGAGCTGTCAATCATGTTCCACGATTCGCGGTCGTTTTGTTGTTTTTGGTTGACAATACTGTACAAAATAGCACCACTCTCGCCTACGGTAAACGAACCAAATTCGGTAAAGATATTGGGTTCGGGCACGCCATTAAGGGTACAAATGTTTTTAATTTGCGCTACAATTTCTTCGGCCATGTACTCGTAATCGTAGTTATGATCTAAGTGTGTAGCAATGGGGAAACCGCCACCGATATCCAAACTATCCAATTCAGGACAAATTTTCTTTAGTTCGCAATATAGTTCAACTGCTTTGCTTAGCTCACTCCAGTAGTAAGCGGTATCTTTAATACCGGTATTAATAAAGAAGTGAAGCATTTTAAGCTCAATTTTGGGGTTATCTTTGATTTTCTCAAAGTAATAAGGCAAGATATCGTTGTAACGAATACCTAAACGCGATGTATAAAAATCGAACTTAGGTTCTTCTTCGGATGCAATACGAATGCCTACTTTAAATTTCTTTTCGGCACCATTTAGCAACAAATCCAATTCAAATTTGTTATCTAAAATAGCCACAAGGTTTTCAAAACCATTGTTAATTAGGCTTTGAATGTTTTC
>JAZRBL010000007.1:0-13203 GCA_045635045.1 Candidatus Enterocola sp.
GGTCGTGCGTCCGAGGCGCAGCCTGAAATCATGAAAAGCGAAGCTTTGAATAATAATCAAAAAAAAATCGTATATTTGCAACGCTCTAAAATAAATAAAATTACGAAATTATGACAAAGAAAGTAGCAGCATGGGTTTTAGCAGTGATAACCCTTTTAGTATTAGCAAGTTGCGGTAGCAGTTGCGATTGCGCATTTGCACAAGCAGATACCCAAAATAGCACCGAAACAGTAGCATAAAGCATTTTTTTTGCTCATTGTTAATAAAATAGGTGTTTTTATTTGGCGAAATTTTCAAAAAAACGTAATTTTGCGTTGGAATTTTCTGATTTTCAAACTTTATAAACAATTAAAAACATGATTAAAGTAGGTATTAACGGCTTTGGCCGTATCGGACGTTTCGTTTTCCGCGCTGCGCAAACCAGAAACGACATCGAAATCGTTGGTATTAACGACTTGTGCCCAGTAGATTATTTGGCTTACATGCTAAAATATGACACTATGCACGGCCAATTCGACGGCACTATCGAAGCTGACGTTGAAAACAGCAAACTTATTGTAAATGGTAAAGCTATCCGCATCACCGCAGAACGTAACCCAGCTGACTTGAAATGGGACGAAGTTGGTGCTGAATACGTAGTTGAATCTACCGGTTTGTTCTTGAGCAAAGACAAAGCTCAAGCTCACATCGAAGCTGGTGCTAAATACGTAGTTATGTCAGCTCCTTCTAAAGACGACACCCCAATGTTCGTTTGCGGCGTAAACTTCGACAAATATGTTAAAGGTACTCAATTCGTTTCTAACGCTTCTTGCACCACCAACTGCTTGGCTCCTATCGCAAAAGTATTGAACGACAAATGGGGTATCAAAGAAGGTCTTATGACTACTGTACACGCTACTACTGCTACTCAAAAAACCGTTGACGGTCCTTCTTTGAAAGACTGGAGAGGTGGTCGTGCTGCTGCTGGCAACATCATCCCTTCTTCTACCGGTGCTGCTAAAGCTGTAGGTAAAGTTATTCCTGAATTGAACGGCAAATTGACTGGTATGGCATTCCGCGTTCCTACTTTGGACGTTTCTGTAGTTGACTTGACCGTTAACTTGGCAAAACCTGCTACTTACGCAGAAATTTGCGAAGCTATGAAAGCTGCTTCTGAAGGTGAATTGAAAGGCGTACTAGGTTACACCAACGAAGAAGTTGTTTCTTCTGACTTCTTGGGTGACACCCGTACTTCTATCTTCGACGCTAAAGCTGGTATCCAATTGACCGACAGCTTCGTTAAAGTTGTATCTTGGTACGACAACGAAATTGGTTACTCTAACAAAGTGTTGGAACTTATCGCTCACATGGCTAAAGTTAACGCTTAATCCATTTGAACAAACCATACGAAATACGGTGCTCTTGGGCACCGTATTTTTTTGCTCTACACTTCATGAAACTACAACGCATTACTACGGCCTACGACCAAACATGGGAAGTATTACTTCCCTTGTACCAAACATCCTTCCCTATAGAAGAAAGGAGAACGGAACAAGATTTATTGTACACCGTAGAACACTGCCCCGAAATGCACTGCAACGCCATCTACCAACAAAACCAGGTAGTGGGCATGTGTCTGTATTGGTTGCTAGATGGTTTTGTCTACCTAGAGCATTTTATGATACTACCCTCGCACCGTGGCCAAGGCATAGGATCGTGGGTACTACAACAATTAGCTCTTTCTACTACCCTTCCACGCATATTAGAAGTAGAACCTGCTACCACTCCCCTTACCCATCGACGCGTGGAACTTTACCAACGAAATGGTTATCAGATAGTTAGCAAAGACTACTACCAAGAAAGTTATCGCAAAGGTGAACAAGGCATTGCCCTATGGCTAATGTGCAGCGAACCCCTAAGCACAGAAAAAGTGAGCCAAATGGCCCAATGCATCAAAGAGCAAGTATACTTTCGTTTTTGGAAATAATAATTTGGCAAAACATAGCGTTTTCATTATATTTGTCTTGTGATGAAACGATATAACCTAGAAGATAACGCTCTGTTGTTTGAGGCATACAGGACCAAAAACGACTCCATTATAGCCGCCTACTACAAAGGGCTAAAATGCGACTTCATTAAGAATCTACACACACGGTACAACTGTATTCCACAAGACTATCTTAAAGACATTTATCAGGATTCTTTTGTTGAATTAGGCGAACAAATTTTATCGGGGAAGCTAACCGAAGATAAGTTAACCGTGCCCATAGGTGCCTATTTGTATGGGATAGGAAAAATCATTGCCCACAATTACGTAAAAAATGAAGAGGTATTTGTAGACGACGTAGACACCACGATAGTATCGAATAACGAATCGTTGTTTACCAAAGACGATCGTGAACTGATTAAAGAGTACGTAGAAAAAATAGCAGAGCCTTGTTTGTCGGTTCTTAGAATGTTTTATTTTGAAGAATATACCATGTTTAGCATAGCCAAACTGATGAAATACAAATCGGAAGATGTGGCTAAAACGCGCAAAAACAAGTGCATGACCCGACTTAAAGAAATGATTAAAAAAGAATTGTATGGAAGATTTGATGCTAACACAGACCATTGATAAGTACCTTGCAGGCAAAATGTCGGGCAATGAGCTTCAAGACTTCCAAGCAAAACTAGCAGAGGATGAACAACTTAGGCTTGAGGTAGAATTACAACGCGAGGTAATTAGCGCCATTCGCAAACAAGCATTGCGAAAAAAATTGGAGGGTTTTGAGCAAAAAAGCGCTATACGTTCTATAGCTAAATGGAGCGTTTACACCTTAGTACCCCTAGCGGCAGCTGCTTGTATGGCAGCTTTGATCATTCTTCCGCAAATAGAGCGCGTTGAACAGCTTAGCCAGCAAACCAGTTTATACGAAGCGGCATGGGACGATATGCAAGATGCCTACTTGTCGTTACGTGGCACCGACAAGGCTAGCGACATTATTTTAACCGCTACCCAAATGATGCAACATAATCAATATAGCCAAGCAGACGCCGTTTTAGAGGAAGGTATATTGCAACTATCGACGGTTACAAAAGAAAACATTCAATTGTGGTGCGCTAAAGAAGACATGTTGTACCTTCGCGCCTTGTGTGCTATTAAACAAAACAAAGTATATCTTTCTAGGTACTTACTATTTGAGGTAATACAGATGGAAGTTACGCACCAAGCAGAAGCAGAAAGATTGTTGAACACCATTAAAGGAAACTAAATGAAAAAGTTGGCATGTATATTAGTGGGTCTGTTGTTTGTATGTACATTACATGCTAACCATTATGCCTTGGTTATTGGCATAGGCAATTACCCCGATGTAGACTATGGATGGCGTACCATACATGGCAACAACGACATACCAATTGTATGCGAAATGCTTATGGCCAATGGTTTCCCCAAAGAGAACATCACCATTTTGCGCGATTCGCAGGCTACCTACGACGCTATTTTAGCGGCATTTGCAGAACTTGAATCGAAATTAAGCAAAGCAGATGTGGTGTACATTCACTTTTCGGGTCATGGACAACGCATCACCGATAAAAACGGTGATGAATTTGATGGTTTTGACGAGGCGTGGATTCCATACGATGCCTTGATGGAAGCCACACCCTATTACAACGGAGAAAAACATTTAATCGACGACAAAATCAACAAACTACTTTGGAGCTTGCGCAAAAAAATTGGCAAGCAAGGTAAGATTGTTGCCGTAACCGATGCCTGCCACAGCGGCACTGCTACCCGACATTGTATAGCGCCTAAAAACCCAGACATTGTTAGGGGCACGGAGACTGGTTTTTATTTAGATAGCGCAAAAGAAGACTACGAAGAGTACGAAGAAAAAGAAGAAAGGAAGTACTACAGATTGGAAACAAAAATAATGTGGTACATTCGACTATTTGGCGAAGAAGCTTTCTTAAAGCGTACTACAGAACACCCTACAGAGTGGATTTCGATAGCAGCATGTGCCGACAACGAACAAAATAGGCAAATCAAGTTAGCGGACGGCAGTCGGTATGGTTCGCTAAGTTATGCACTGTACTCTTTACGGAACGAACTTTGGCACCTTACCCTAAAAGAGCTACGCACAAAACTAAAAGAAGAAGTGGATCGTTTCGTTCTTCGCCGACAAAACCCGCAAATAAATTTTGACGGAGACGAAAATCAATACCTTTTTAGATGAAAAGAGTACTGATCATTTTGGCATGTATAGGATGTTGGGTGGGTGTTTATGCCAACCTTTCAACCGAAAACCTCATGCAGTTTTTATCTTTGACGCCAGAAATAGTAGCATCGTACGAAAAACATAACAAAGTAGACTCAGACTACATTAGTTGCGTTATATACGAGGGTATGTTTTACCATGCTAAATTGGATACTAACAAAGCGCTACAAACCTATAACAAAGCCAAAAAACTCATACAAGAACACCCCGAGCAAGCCAAAAAAGTTCCAACAGATTTAATAGAAGCCTTATACAAAATAAGTTACGATTTAGAACACCTAGAAACATCTGTTACCGAAGAACCATTGGCCACCTGTTTTAAAGCAGGCAATTACGAAGCTGTTTTGCCCTACACTAACTCATACCTAACATCGATTAAAAATTATTTTGCAAGAACCTACACTACCGTCTCCGAAGCGGACAGGTACGACATGGCTGCCTACTTAGAAACAGACATCCATTGGCATTATATACTATCGTCGGTGTACTACACCAACAATTTCTCTGCCAATGGAGAAATCTATGATTTTATTCTTTTCCAAAAGCAATTGCAACTGCGTACTATCCAACAAATACAAAATACCCTAGAACGTAGCAACGAACCTACCATACTCCAAAGCTACCAAGAGTATCAAAAAATAACCACGCAATTAGCACAGTCCAATGCACCCAGCTATCTGAACAAAGATAGCTTGCAAAACAGAAAAAACCAGCTAGACAGAATACTTGCCGCCTACTCAAGTGTATACATGGATAAAGACGCGGTTACATGGAAGGATATTCAAAAAAAACTCACACCAGGCGAAGCTGCAGTAGAATTTTTTGAGTTTCACTTGATGAAGGGCGACACCATTGCAGATGGCCATGTGTACGCTGCACTGATTATAACTCCAACATGCCACGCACCTGTTCTTAAAATTCTAAACACCAAAAGCAATTTGCATTATTTTGATGTCGAAAATCAGAGCGACTTGTACAACGTAAAGGAACATGGACTAGTAATGGCACAGCTTTTTTGGCGAGATTTGCCCTTTTACTTTTCGGACAATGATATTAGCACCATCTATTTTGCTCCAGTGGGTATTTTAAATACCATGGCCATAGAATCGCTTCCCTATACACAAAGCACGCCCTTTAGTCATCATTATCATCTGATTCGCCTCACCTCTACCCGAGAACTTATCAAAACCGATACAAACACCTCGCTGCAAAAAGCAACGCTATACGGCAATTTAGCCTATCGGCTATCGTACGAAACCATGAAAAACAAGGTAGGAGCTACCAGAAACGCTGTAGAACCATTACCTGCCACGCAAGAAGAGATCAACGAGGTTCAGTCCATTTTAGAGAGCCGTCAGATTCAGGTAAAAACATATACAAAAGAGCACGGCACCGAAGAATCGGTAAAACAAATGAGCGGCCATAGTCCTAGTATTTTGCATTTTGCTACACACGGATGGGTTAAAGAACAGAACGATGAGGGTAGTATGAACAAAACAGGGTTAATCTTATCGTACGGGGCCAGGGCTATGGAAGGGAGAAAAATTCCAGAAGGTGCAGAAGACGGTATCCTTACATCGGCAGAGATAGAAACGTTGGATTTATCAAGCACAGAAATAGTGGTACTATCGGCTTGCAATACGGCTTTGGGCGATATTACTACCGAAGGTGTTTGGGGGCTTCAACGCGCCTTTAAAAAGGCGGGAGTCAATACCGTGGTGATGTCGCTTTGGCAAGTTGACGACGAGGCTACGGCCCTATTTATGCAATATTTTTACCAAGAATTGATGAAGGTGAAGGGGCACCACAGATTTTATACCCAAAAAGCACTCCATGCAGCTCAATTTAAAATGAGCCAAAACCCCACATACGCCGACCCCTACTACTGGGCCGCCTTTATTGCTATCGATTAAAAATAACAAAGGCTCCACATTCATTTGTGAAGCCTTTGTTATGATGCATTGGTTTGTTTACAATTCTTGAATGGCGGTGGCTTGGGTTTCTTTGTTGATTTTCTTTACCAAACCTTGCAACACGCTACCAGGGCCTACCTCAACAAATTGTTCAACACCGTCGGCAATCATGTTTTGTACCGACTGTGTCCATTTAACGGGCGAGGTAAGTTGTTTAACCAAGTTGGCTTTAATAACAGCAGGATCAGTTTCGCCTTGGGTACTTACATTTTGGTAAACAGGGCAAATAGGAGTCATGAATTGTGCTTGCTCAATAGCAGCGGCCAATTCTTCTTGTGCTGGTTGCATCAAAGGAGAGTGGAAAGCACCACCTACCGACAATTTCAAGGCACGTTTTGCTCCGGCTTCTTTTAGTTTTTCGCAAGCAGCATCGATGGCTTCCATAGAACCCGAAATAACCAATTGACCAGGGCAGTTGTAGTTAGCAGCTACCACTACTCCGTCTATCGATGCACAAATTTCTTCTACTTTTTCGTCGGCCAAACCAATGATGGCTGCCATGGTAGAAGGTTGCAATTCGCAGGCTTTTTGCATGGCCATGGCACGTTTTGACACCAATACCAAACCGTCTTCAAAGCTCAAAGCACCAGCGGCTACTAGGGCAGAAAATTCGCCCAACGAGTGGCCTGCCACCATGCTAGGAGTAAATTTATCGGCGTATGTTTTGGCCAAAATAACCGAATGCAAGAATACGGCAGGTTGGGTTACTTTGGTTTGACGTAGGTCTTCGTCGCTGCCTTCAAACATAATGTCGGTAATGCGAAAACCTAAAATTTCGTTTGCTTTTTCAAATAATTCTTTGGCCAAGGCAGATTGTTCGTACATATCTTTGCCCATTCCAGAGAATTGAGCTCCTTGACCAGGAAATACA
This sequence comes from Candidatus Enterocola sp., assembly GCA_045635045.1. Taxonomy (GTDB): domain Bacteria; phylum Bacteroidota; class Bacteroidia; order Bacteroidales; family Paludibacteraceae; genus Enterocola. Next base: position 7,083 of record JAZRBL010000007.1, read on the forward strand.
AATGCTTGTTTCATGTTTTACTATTTTCTTTTTTATTTCGGGGGCAAATATACGCATTTTTAGGCAGACCTAAAAATTATAGCACACACCAGGTGGCGTTAAGCAGAATACCCAACCATGTAAGTGCATATACAAAGGCAATTACAAGTACAGCGGTTTTATCGATTGGTTGAAGGTGTATAGAGGGTTTTGTTGGCAGTTGCCATTTACGTGTTACAGCCCACATATACAAGCGATAGCAAAGATAACCAATAAGCATACCCGCCAAGGCACCACACAAAATATCGCCTGGATAATGTACACCCATGTACATGCGCGAATAGCAATTGAGAAATGCCCACGAGGCTACCATGTAGGTGTATTTCTTATTTCTAAAGATAAGGGCAGTTAGCACCGCTATGCCACAGGTATTGGATGCGTGCGAAGAACAAAAACCGTACATACTGCTCAAATGGTTATGCACCAAATGTACGTAAGGTTGCATGGTAGGATCGTGTGTAGGACGCAAGCGTTCAAAGAATGGTTTGCAAAAGCCCGAGGCAAACTGATCGGCCAACAAAACGGTTAAAGCAACGGCCAACACACCGTAAATGGCATCCATGCGCTTGCTGCGAATTAACACATACAACAGGGATACATAAAAAGGAATCCAGACCAAGCGGTCTGAAATCCAAAACATCACCTCGTCAAAAAACGAATGATGACAGCCGTTGATAGCTAACAGCAAAACTTTATCCCATTCTATTAATGTCTCTAACATCTTAAATCACTACGATAGCGGTTGTAGGCAACCAACCGGTATTTCCATCTTCGGTTTGTATCTCAGACCACTCGCCTACTACCGATTTAATGCGTACCTTGGTACCCTCGTGCAAAATAAACAAATCGTTGCCACTGTTATCGGGCGAACTTTTAATGGTTACTGTTGGCATGTAAACAATGGCCAAAGAGGTATCCTCCATTTCTGCTTGTCTAGAAGAGGCACACAAAGCCGTGGTAATGGAAAAGAACAAGCCCACTATAGCCATAGCAAAACCTGTTTTACGCAGCCACATTTGCGAGCTAAACAAGTAGCAAGCAAGCGACAACAAACACAACACAAACAACGAAACACTCACATAGGCCCAAACGTCTGCTTGTGCTAGACGATAGATGTATTTCCACCAATCTACTAAAAATACATGGTCTACAGCGTCAATTTTATCGATGGTTAATGTTTGTACAAAAGCTAGGTTGTGTTTGGCATCTTGGTGATTTGCGTCCAATCGCAAAGCACGTTCGTAATGAATAATGGCATCGGCAATTTTACCCATGCGATAATAGGTATTGCCTAAATTGTAGTACAAATCGGCCGATACTTTGCCGGTATTTAGTACCGCTTGGTATTCTGTTGCCGCTTCGGCATAATTACCGGCTGCATAAAGAGCATCTGCCTGTGCCATGGTAGCCGCTTTTACAGGCATTATCGTAGCCATGATGGCTACCATTACTATGTATATTTTTAGTTTCATCATGTGCTATTTTAGTGCGTTTTCTAATTGACCAATTAAGGTAGCTGCTTTGTTATAGCAATTCTCCATCGATAACGATTCGTCTACAATGGGCGAATAACGAGCAAACTCGCAATCGGACAAGATGGACAAGAAATCGTCTACAATGGCTTGCGACGCGCCGTGACGCAACAACTCTTCTTGCACATTGTCTTTGGTTAAATTAGAAAGCGGAATGTTTAATTTATCGGCGGTATAGCCCCAAAGTGCTAGAATAGCCGCTTCGTAAAAACGATCTTTATCGCCTTGTTTCATACAAGTTGCAGCTGCTTTTAAGCGTTTGCGAGCTAGCTTGTTGGCGCGTTTGTTTTTAACGCGCACCAAATTGGCGTTCTCTTTGGCTTGTTTACGCAGTAAAATTACCAACAAAACAAACAGTACCAAAGGAAGTACATAAGCCATATAATAAGCTGGAGTAGCAAAAAAAGTGGTGGTACCCCAGACTAAATGAGCATCTCCATGATTATGGATAAAACGAATATCGTTGCCTAAATTTTTAATTTTTTCTTTGTTTACTCCCATCGCTACCGATCCGCCACTTACCTGACTATCGGCTACGGTATTGCCACTAACTTGAATGGTATACGATTCGGTAGACAAGGTTTTGTATTGGGCATCGGCTGGGTCAAAATACACAAATTTGGCCGATGGAATATCAAAGCTACCAGCAAAACGGGGAATGGCTACATATTCGGTGATTTTAGTACCCGTTACACCCGACAAACCTACCTTAATGTTGTTTTCGGTTTTGGGGTCGTAGGCATCAAAATCGTGAGGGAATGTAACCTCAGGAACTTTTACCAATTTTAGGTTACCCTTGCCAGATACCTTTACTTTTAAAGTTACAGCATCGTTGGTTTCTACTTGGGTAGACGAAAGGGTTGATTGCAATTGGAACTGCCCTACCGCACCATTAAAATTGGCAGGTGCACCAGATGGTAGTGGTTTTACATGGATTTTGGAAGGCGCTATGCGCAAGTCTTTTTTTACCTCTTGGAAGGTATTAAAGAAGTCATCAAAGAAATGATTGCTGCGTCTGCTGGTGGGAATTCTTACGATGGCCTCTACACTGCCAGCGTCTATACTCAATTCGCCCGAACGTTGAGGGAATAATAAATATTGTTTTAGTACAATGCTGTTGTAATTTAGGCCGTCGTAATGCTCGGGTTCCCAAGAACGATTGTGATCCAATTCTATTTCGTGTACATAGAAATCTTTGAATTCGGGAAACTTGGCATTAACAATTTGTGCCACATTTACATCGCGTGCATACAACTTGTAGGTAAGCTGTACGGCCTCTTGTTGGTAAACATTTGCCTTAGAAAGGATAGGTCTAACAAAAATTTGACTTGCCGATGTATTTGCTTGCGACGAGTTCGCTTCAGACTGAAACCTTGATGTATTCGCATTAGATTGAGAAGCCGTTTGGTCGGCAGGCAAAACGGTTATCTTAATAGGATTTGAGGTATACTTTTGGTTTTTAACCGTAATGGAAGCTGGAGCTATGGTAAAGGTACCCGCTTGATTGGCCATCAATATAAAAGTGTAGTTAATGGCATAGGTTGCCTCCATATTGCCATTGATAATTTGCACACTGCGTTGCGACGAGGTAGAAGGCCCCATCAACACATCAAATTCTGATATCTCTGGCACGCGCAAATCTTTGGCTTCTTGATTTACCGTGTACACCAACCTAAATTGTTGGCCTACTATCACTTTTTGGGGTGCCGATGCTTTGAACGAAACCTCGTCTGCAAACATGGCCATGCACCACCCTATTAAAAGAACCCATAAAAGTCCTATCTTTCTCATGTTACCAATCTTTTTCTAAACTCCGTTGACCGGATTGTTGTTGTTTTAGTTTTTCTTGCAAGTCTTGTTCGTCTTGCATATAAGCATCCAATATTTGCTGAGCTTGCTCTTTAGACATTTCGTCTTGATTTTGCTCTTGTTGGGGCTGTTGGGGTTGCTCTTTATCTTGTTGCTCTTGTTGTTGTTCTTGCTGTTGCTGCTCTTGCTGCTTTTGCTGCTGATCTTGATTTTGTTGATCTTGATTTTGCTGATCTTGATTTTGCTGCTGTTGTTGTTGAGCTTGCAATTTTTGTTGTGCCAAGGCCAAATTAAAACGCGTTTCTTCGTCTTTTGGCTGCTGTTTTAACGCATTTTTATAGGCTTCTACACTACCTCCGTAATCTTCTGCTTTATAAAGTGCATTGCCTAAATTATGGTAAATAGCCGCTTTTTTTTCTTTGTTATCGGTAAGTTGTACCGCTTGGTTAAAGGCATTGGCCGCTTCTTGGTACTTGCCTTGCGCATACAAACTATTGCCCAAGTTGTAATGACTCTCTGTTGAGTTTCTTTCTTTTTGAATGCCTTTGCGGTATTCTATTTCGGCTTGCGTATAGTTTTCTTTTTCGTATGCCCTGTTGCCGCTTCTAATATCGGGATTGGCTTTTTGTGCCATGGCTACTCCACAGCACAAACACAAACCCACAAACAGTATTTTTTTCATCTTAAAAAAGTTTGATGTTTTTGAACAATGGATTTTTACGTTCGCTCAACAAAACTTCGAGCAACAAAAGTACAAAAACTATCCAACCTATAACAGCATATTGCTCATTATATTCTGAATAAATCATTCCTTCCATCTCGGTTTTGTTTAACTTGTCCAATTCGCCTAGCAACGATTTTACGGCCATAACCGAATTATCGGCACGGACATAAACACCACCACCCGCAGCGGCAATTTCTTGGCACATTTGTTCATTTAACTTAGTAACTACCACATTGCCTTGGCGGTCGCGACGAAAACTATGGGTTCCCTCAATAGGAATGGGCGAACCTTGGGGCGTTCCTACACCCATCACATTAACCACCACCCCGTTCTCTAGGGCTTTTTGGGCTTGTGCTACCGCATCGTCTTCGTGATTTTCGCCATCGGTTATGATAATAATGCTTTTACCTGCCTCGGCATCGGGGCTAAACAAGCCCATCGCCATATGAATGGCAGCACCTACAGATGTACCTTGAATGGGTACCATACCCGGATTAATGCTATTTAAGAACATTTTAGCCGACGATACGTCGGTAGTCATGGGCATCTGTACATAAGCATCGCCCGCAAATACCAACAACGCTACTTTGTTATTCTGCGCTTGGTCTATTAAACGCGAAAGCAATTGTTTGGCACGTTGCATTCTACTGGGTGCCAAATCTTCGGCTAGCATAGAATTAGAAACGTCTACTGCTATTACCATTTCTATACCATTGCGCTTTACTTTCTGTAATTTGGCACCAAATTGGGGACCTGCCATCATAAATATAGCCAATACGATAGCCGATAACAGCAAATAAAATTTTACACGAGGACGTAGGTGCGATGCTTCGGGCATCAAGGTTGCTAATAACTTTTTATCGCCTAGTTTTTTTAGTCGTTTTGATTTTTGCAATAAGCTATAATAAAACATGCCTAACAAAACAGGCACTAGCAATAGGGCGTATAAAAAATCGGGATGTGCAAATCTAAACATAGTTGGTTCTATTTACGCTTACACTTAAGGGATGGATTTAAATACCGTTTGACGTAATAGCATCTCTCCTAGTAAACATACCAGCATGGCCAATACAAACCAATGGTACATTTCTTCTTTTTTGCTAAACTCGTTTACGTGTATTTTTGTTTTTTCTAATTGGTCTATTTCTTGATAAATAGCTTGCAAAGCCGCATTGTCGGTTGCACGGAAATAAGCGCCACCGGTAATGTTGGCAATTTGCTCAAGCGTAGGTTCGTCTATATCCACATCAATATCCTGGTACTGAATGCCATAGGGAGTTTGAAACGGATACGGAGCCTTACCACGGGTACCCACACCAATGGTATAAACCCTAATGCCAAAGGTTTTGGCAATTTCGCCAGCTGTTATAGGAGCCACCTGACCACGGTTATTAGAACCATCGGTTAGCAAAATAATTACTTTCGATTTTGCCTTGCTGTCTTTTATACGGTTTACAGCCGTGGCCAATCCCGATCCTATAGCTGTACCATCTTCTATCATGCCGCATTTAACTCCTTTTAGCAAGTTAATTAGCTCGCCATGATTAATGGTAAGGGGACATTGGGTAAAACTTTCGCCCGCAAATACTACCAAGCCAATGTTATCGTTGGGACGTTGCGAAATAAACTGCGTTGCAACCTGCTTAGCAGCATCCAATCGGTTGGGGCGCAAATCTTCTGCCAACATACTGCTCGAAATATCGAGCGACATAACGATATCAATACCCTCTGTGGTTTTATTGCTCCAACTATCGCTCTTTTGGGGGCGCGCCAAAGCAACAATAAGTGCCGCTAATGCCAACATATGCAACACAAAAGGCAAGTGACGCAAGTAGTGCTTGTATGATTTTTTGGCATTCTCAAAGGGCAATAACGACGAAAAACGAATTTCGGCGGTTAATGTATGCTGCCTAAGGACATAATACACCACAATGGGGATTATCAGCAACAATAACAATAAATAATATGGATGTGCAAAAGTCATAACTTGCTATAAGAGTTAGGAGTTAGGGGTTAG
>JAZRBL010000008.1:0-3664 GCA_045635045.1 Candidatus Enterocola sp.
CCATTACAAAAATATGCTGCAAACCTTGCATTGTCAGTTTTCCAATTGCTATTAACCTTTAGGTATAATTTAGTTCCACCTGTAAGATTCACACCAAATGCAACTGTTATGGATAGCAAAAACACTACCAACAAACTAACTATTTTATGTAAATTTGTTCTCATACTTTCTGCCTCCTCTTAATAAATTGCCCATAAATATTTTAAATCAGCAGCCTCACCATACACGTCGTGAATGTGCATGTAATACGTTCCCACATTGTAATCAGAGATATCCAAGGTAAACTTAGAGGGAGCATCGTCAAAACTGTTATAGAAAATGCGCTTGCTTAAATCGAACGATTCGCCACCCAAGTAACCGTCTTCGGTAAACACACCTACCGATGCCATACGCCCGTTGGTTTGCAAGGTAAACTCAGATTGTCTGTCGTAGACTTTTTCAAACTTGATGATGGTAAAGATTTCGTCGTCTTGACAACCTACCCCTACTTTGTAAGATACAAACTTGGTAAAATAGGTATTATCATAGATGGTTCCTTTACATCCATCATTATGTTTTACACTAACAGAGAAACGTATATTTTGATCTGCTTTAATATCGGTTTTTAAGAACGATATCCAACCCAATTTATCCAAATCTGTATAATACCAACCATCTTCGCCTTTTGACATACTTTGCGTTGTAATGCCGACAATATCACTAACAAGGCCTTTTTCGGTAGTTGCGTATACTTTCACATCGTTTATTTGTTGTGTTCCAAGAGGTTTAAAGCGAATTACCACGTATGGGTCTGTTTTAGCCAGATCGTGATAAGCTGTATAGAACTCTAATTCGTATGGCATTAAAAACTCACCACCATTTTTGGCACTACATCCCAAACCAGTAGAGCCACTTGTAGAATAATCCATACCACAAATACTACCCACCTTGGTGGTTGCTGTTACCTCTGCTTTGGCTTGGTTGTTGTATTGGTCTGATAATTTAAGTAAAAAGGTGTATTGGGTAGAGTGTTCCAAACCACCTAACTCGTATATATTAGTTCTAGGGTTGGCCAATTCTATGGTTTGTCTTTCGCCTCTAATGGATCGATATTCCAACACAGCACGGGTGGGTTCAAAACCTGGGTTCTCCCATGCTAAGGTAACCGTATGTTGCGTAATGTGAGAAACGGTTAAATCAAAAACAATATCACAATATTGCGTGGTCATAGTACCATTGGCATCAAGTTCAAACAAGCCTACTGCTTTTACATCGCCTTTTTTGGTTTCTAATCTAAACTCTTGGTTGTAATCAATTGATTGAAAAGTAAAGGTAAGCAAACCTTCTCTACTAATATTGCTACATGTAACCGTTTCATCGCCATTGGTTAATGTATAAGCACCTACTTCTGTTGGAAAACTACCGTTGCCATAACCCAATATAGTAAGGGTTACATTCTTGTTCGAAGCAGAGGCCGATTCGAAGGTAACACAGGTTACTTCTTCTGGTTCGTAGTAAATACCTGGTGTAGTTGCCACATACTTACCATTTTCATCGTATGCACGTACCACAAACTCGTGTCTTACACCTGCCTCTAGGTGAGTAATGGTAGCAGAAGTTTCGCTAGTAGTATTAAATACTTTGTCGTGTTCAACACCAAAAATGGTATACAGATACCTACCTTCGTTGCTATAGGGTTGCCAGTTTAGGGTAACCGAATTTGATTTTTGATTGGTAAGAGCAGGATTTTGCCACTCCAAACCGTATGTATATGTAAAAGAAGTTGCACAAGCTTGTGTGGTTACTGGTTTAAATTCAGCACCCTCTTGTTGAAGGAATACCAATTCAGTTTTCGTTTCGCCAGAAGATGAAACGGTTTGTGCTTCTACTGCATAAGAATAAGTAATACTACCACTTAAATCCATTCCATAAATTTCGCAAGTATAGTTGGTTTGCGCTGTAGGATCCTTTTTTTGTTGCGTATTTGGATCGTACTCACAAGGATCGGTAGCCAATATCTGTCTAACTGGCATATTGGTAGTAACTCCGGCATTTGTTTCGTAACGATACACTAAAAACTCCGTATTTCTTGAAACGGGAGTGTATTGCCAACTCAACGAAACAGCATTATCGGCTACTTGCACGTATTTGACATTTTGAAAATCTGTATTAACCTGACAATCAACTTGTGCCATAGCTACTACAGAGCAGCAAAACAGGGTTAAAAGAAGTAGATATTTTCTCATATTTTATCACTTAAACAAGAGGACAAAGGTAGTAATTTTTGTATATCACCTACAAAAAAAAACAATAATTTATAAAAAAAGAATGAGAGTACAACACTCCCATTCTTTCTCTATCGTTTAAAAGGCAACTCGCTGCTACATAACACGTTTAATCTCTTCGGCCCATGTAGATCATGATGTAATAAACTAGGGTAGCAAGCGAGCTCAACGCAGCCACTACATACGTATACGCAGCCGATTTTAAAGCACTCTTAGCTGCCTTGTCGTTGGCAGGCGTTGTTAACCCCGAATTAGCCAACCATACCAAAGCCCTGTTACTTGCATTCACCTCAACAGGCAACGTAATAAAACTAAACAAGGTAGTTAAACCAAACAACACTATACCCACCAACATAATTTGAGGAAAAGTTTCGATGGTAAAGATACCTGCCAGCAAAATCCAAGTCATCCAGCTAGAAGCAAAACTCACCACTGGCACCAAGGCAGAACGCATTTTTAACCACGAATAAGCATGCGCATGTTGCAAAGCATGGCCACACTCGTGCGCAGCAACAGCTGCGGCTGCCACACTACACGAACGGTACACCCCATCGCTCAAATTGACGGTTTTATTAGCGGGGTTGTAGTGGTCGGTTAAATGTCCAGGGGTTGAAATAACACGCACATCGGTAATACCATTGGCGCGCAACATTTTTTCGGCAATATCTTTACCGGTCATACCACCCGCAATAGGCATTTGCGAATACTTTTTAAACTTGCGTTGTAGGTTGGCTTGTACTAAGTAGCTTACCAACGTAACACCAATAAATAAAATCCAATACATAATCTTTTTTTGACTAATCGAATATTTTTACTTTTTATTCTTGAGGAAAAATCGATTATTCGGACTACGTCCTCATGAAGTTTGGCGGCGCCTCGGCATAGTTCAAACAAGTTTGACTCTGCGCTCAGCTTGCACAATCTTTCACCGATTCACCGATTCACCAAAGCTTCGTACAGCGAAGCGATTATTACTAAGCAATTTTCGTGCCAAAGTTTTTAGTAGGTTTATTCGATACACTCACCTTAGACTTTGGACCTTAGACTTGGGACATAAAAAATGTCGGTCAATGTGACCGACATTTTTTTATTCACATACGTAACGAACAATAGTTTGCTCGCGGTCTGGACCTACCGATACAATCTTAATAGGTACATTCAACTGATCTTCTAAGAAATCTAGGTAATCGTTAAATGCTTTGGGGAATTCCGATTCTGATTTCATTTTGGTCATATCGGTTTTCCAACCGGGCAATTCTACGTAAATAGGTTCTACATCGTCGGTGATTTCGTATGGGAAGTAATCAATTTCTTCGCCACCAATGCGATAACCTACACAAGCTTTGATGGTTTCAAATTGATCCAACACGTCGCTCTTCATCATGATAAGTTGAGTAACC
>JAZRBL010000009.1:0-6227 GCA_045635045.1 Candidatus Enterocola sp.
CAAAACCCAACACAATGTAACCACCAAAGCCTCCTAACGACACCCAAATGCCTTTATCAAGACGTTCTTTAGCATACAAATTGGCTGCTTCTTGCGTGGTATGCGTACTGTCAAATCCACCCGTTTTTAGCTCGTTGATAAACTGACCTGGGGCGGGCATATACTGGTATACTTGGTCAAAAGTAGCTTTGGATTCGCTGGTTTTGGGTCGATAATACGACACAGGCGTAGAGGGGTTAGATGGATGGGATGGGCCTGTTGGCGTATCTGCATCGGGACCAAACACATCTTGATCGCTGTTGCAGGCGGCAAAGCCACCCATCAACAGCGTAATCATCGCCCATTTAGCTAGGTTCTTATAGTTGAACTTCCACATCATCGATAGCAAAATATAAAGGAGATTTATAATAAATGGTTTCACCGCCATCGTAGCTAATTTGTTGTGCTTCGTCCATGTGGAAAGCAAGTTTGGTTACTTTGCCCAACGATGACAAATCTACTTCGGTCCAATCTACCACCCAGGTGTCGGGGTTTTGACCATCGGCCAACATTACTTCTATTTCTTGGGTGCTGCCATCTTCAGCATAACCAGTAATGATTAATTTTAGGTAATCGTCATCATCGTACGCTTCGCTAAAATCGCTACCGTTTAGAAGGCTGTAAATGGGCAATGCGGTCATTACCACCGACATTTTGTTAATTTGGCGCGCTACGCCATCTTCAAATGCCAATTCGACTTTAACATCGGTTCCCACTTTTGAGTCGCAATAGGCAATGGCAAAAGCATTATCTGTTTTTTCGCCCAATACACTTAGCTGATAATTGTACATACCGGCTGTTCCAACGTTTTCTAACTCTTCTAAGGTTACGTAGTGGTGAGAGATAACAAAACCACCGCCTGCTAAACCATAGGTATCATAATTGTATGGGAAGGTGTGCGATAGTTGGGTATTGCCTTGGTCTGTCCAAGTATAAGGAGCTCCATCAGGGTTGCCCCATTCGCCATAAATCATAGAGCTGCCACCGTAATATTGTTCGTCTTCGGCAGGAATTAAATCGGACCATGTTGCTACATCTACCCCACAATAATCTAGGGTATAGGCAGGGAATTTAGCATCGTCGTCCTCAAAAGTAAGCACGGCTACCGCTGGTTCTTCAGGAACTATTGGGGTATCAGGAGTATCTGGCGTATCGGGTGTATCAGGATTTTCTGGTTCATCGGGCTCTACTGCTTGAGGAGCGATAAAGCTGATACTATCTACATCGGCGATTAAATATTCTACGGCAGAGCCATCGGTTTTGTACACATAAAAGTGCGATTGAGCCATAACGGTTACGACTACTAATAGGGCTGGAATAAGGGTGTAAATACGTTTCATATTAGTTAGGAGTTAGGAGTTGTTGCTTGTTGCTAGTAAAATCAATTGACAAGTGACAAGCAACAGCTTATTATCGTTTAATGAATTTAATAACTTGATTGTTGATTTGTAATAGGTAGGTGCCTTGGGTAAGGGATGCTACGTTGAGTTCGGTGCCGGTGGCTTGCAAAACGCGTGTGCCACCTAAGGTAAACACGTTGAGTTGGGCATCGTCGTTTACACCTTGTATGTAAAGGGTATTGACCACTGGGTTGGGATAAGCATACACCCAAGCTTGCTGCGTTGCATCGACCGATGTAGGCACCTCTTGCCACACGCCAAATAGAATGGTACGAACATCGGCTACAGTAGAGCCATCCTTGTTAATTACTTGCATGGTGCTAACATCGTTTTGCGAGGCAAAAACAATCTGCTGCACAGCTGATAACTGATAGGAAGCCTCTGCCCCATCTGCCGAAAGGGTAATGAGCGTGGCCTCTTGCGCAACCCCGTACGAGAACAACCCAACGAGTGCGACTAAAAGAGTAAATCGTTTCATAGTGTATAAATTGAGCATAAAAAAATCCGCTATCCACCAACGGGAAACGGATACTGAATGATCAAAAAATACACCTAACCTAGCATACAAATGGCCTCACACGGATGGACACAAAAGAAAAAATAGAGGCAATAAAATAGGTACAGGTAACTGTTTTTTTGGTCGATTCGTTACCCGTAATCCTGCAGGTGTAAATCTAATTATTGCATTGGTAGGTCTTCTGACTTATTCCGTTTTTTACGCCTTCCCAGCCTTGATTGGCCAGTGGCAAAGTGTGTAAAAAACTTTCCTAGAAAGGATGGAACTTACAGCAACAGGCATTGTTTTGGATTTGCACCAAATTCCCTTTTCACTCATCTGCCGAACGACAGATTAAGCGCCTAATGCAGTGGCAAATGTACACCCTTTTTGCAGGATAACAAAAAAATAACGTAAAAAATTGCGCCTCAAATTTTGTATTTAAGAAATTTATTCATTTCTTTGTATTAACAATTTTGTTAAACACTTTTGTTAACGCTCAAAAATTATCCACCTTATTATTCATTATATATGAGCACAGAAAGCAACACCAATAGCGAAGAACGCATACTGAAGGCAGCCGAAGAGTTGTTTCTTACCAAAGGGTACGATGGTACTAAAACCACCCAAATTGCCGAAAAAGCGGGGGTGACACATGCCATGTTGCATTACTATTTTAGAACCAAAGACAAGCTTTTTGAACGCATTGTAAACGAAAAAATGGAGTTTGTGCTCACCCTAGTAGCATTGCCGTTGGCCAATGGCGGAAAATCGTTTACCGAGCGTATCCAGCATTGCGTCGAAACGCATTTTGATTTTTTGGTAGCGAACCCTACCCTACCTAGGTTTATAATGAACGAGGTGATTACCAACCAAGAGCGTTGCCAAATGATGGTGCAAAAAATAAAACCCATGATTGGTATAATGGCCAGCAATTTGCAAAACGAAGCCAATCGTGCTGCCGAGATGGGCGAAATTGAACCCATCGATGTAAAAATGTTGATGCTCAATATTTTATCGGTCAACGTAATGACCTTTGTGGCCTACCCTATTTTTGACAGCCTTTTCCCCGAATCGTCGGACGAAATTAAAAACACCTTTTTACAAGCGCGCAAAGCAGAAAACGTGCAACTCATTCTAAAACGAATACAAAAAATATAAACCATGAAAGCGAAAGTTTTAACCGTATTTTGGCTGTTAGCTAGCCTTACTGCATGGGGGCAAAACCTAGAACAGTGCCGAGAGCTAGCGCGCAACCACTACCCCGAAATGAAACAGTACGACTTGATTGCCCAAACCGAGGCGTATTCGGTAAGCAACGCCAAGCGTGCCTGGATTCCGCAATTGGTACTATCGGCCCAAGCCACCTACCAATCGGCTACCGTAACCTACCCCGAAGCATTGAGCAAAATGCTAACGGCCTACGGAATGGAGAACGTAGGCATTCAAAAAGACCAATATAAAATTGCGCTCGATTTGTACCAAAACATTTGGGATGGTGGAGCGGCTAAGGCAGGCGAAAAGATAGCCAAGGCCGAAGCCGAGGTACAACGCAACAGCGTAGATGTAAATTTGTACGATTTGTACCAACGCGTGGACAATTTGTATTTTGGCATTTTGCTGTTGAACGAGAAAAAAGAAATTACCAGCCTACGCATGGATTTGCTGCGTAGCAATTGGCAAAAAATACAGTCCTACGTAAAAAATGGCGTGGCCTTACAAGCCGATGCCGATGCACTAGAGGCCGAACTATTGGTAGCTACCCAACAACTGGAGCAACTAAAAAGTTCCGAAGAAGCCTATAGGCTGATGTTGGGCTTGTTTATTGGCCAACCATTAGCCGACGGCCCACTAGAACGCCCAGCAGCTATTAGCATAGAGTCTAAGAACAACAACCGACCCGAATGGCAGCTTTTTGAAGCCAAACACCAACAATTACAAGCGCAAAAAGAGGCCATCACTGCCACGGTGATGCCCCGCTTTAACCTGTTTGCTCAAGGTTTTTACGGTTACCCCGGGTTGGATATGTTTAAGGCCATGAGCTCTACCGATTGGCATTTAGACGGCATTGTGGGCGTAAAAATGCAATGGAACATTGGCTCGCTGTATACCTATAAAAATAACATCGACAAACTAAATACCGCCCAACAAACCCTAGCGATACAAAAAGAGCTGTTTGCGTTTAATACATCGCTTAAAACCACGGGCGAGGACAAGGAAATTAGCCGCCTGAGCAAGGCCATTGAATCGGACCAAGCCATTGTAAAACTGCGCCAGTCCATTCGCAAAGCAGCCGAATCGAGGCTAGAGAACGGCGACATCAACACCACCGATTTGTTGCAAAAAATTACCGACGAAAACGTGGCCATTCAAAACAAAGCAGCTCACGAAATAGAGCTACTACAAGCACAATACAGACTAAAACATACGTTAAACCAATAAACCTCCCAATATGAACAAGACATTTATTAGCATGTTACTTTTAGCAGGGCTTTGTGCATGCTCTTCAGAACAAAACTACGATGCTACTGGCACTTTTGAGGCCACAGAGGTAACCATTTCGGCCGAAAGCATGGGAAAAATTATTTCGCTTACCGCCGACGAAGGAAAACTAGTAAAAGAAGGCGAAATTTTAGGCGAAATAGACAGCACCCAATACTGCTTGCAACGCAAACAACTGCAAGCACAGCAAAATGCTATTTTGAGTAGCAAACCCAACGTTCAAAAACAACTATCGGCTACCCAAGAGCAAATCAACAAGTTTAAAACCGAACAACAACGCGTAGAAAACATGCTAAAAGATGGTGCGGCTACACGCAAACAACTGGACGACATTCAGGCGCAAATTCGCATTGCCGAAAGCCAAAAAGAAGCATTGCTTTCTACCCTAAGTAGCAACACCAGCACCATTAACAGCAATGCCGTTGCCTTGCAAGCACAAATTGATTTGCTATCGGACAACATTCGTAAATGCAAAATTACATCGCCCATAAACGGCACCATTTTATCTAAATACAGCCAAAAAGGCGAATTTACGGCTACGGCTCGTCCGCTGTATAAAGTGGCCGATTTAGACAACATGTACCTACGTGCTTACTTTACATCGGAACAATTGGCCCACATAAAATTAGGGCAAGAAGTAAGCGTTATAGCCGACTTTGGGGCAGATGAGCAAAAAGAATACAAGGGTACGGTGTGCTGGATAGCCAGCAAAAGCGAATTTACCCCCAAAGGCATTCAAACCAAAGACTCTAGAGCCAACTTGGTGTATGCCGTTAAAATTGCTGTTAAAAACGACGGCTTGCTAAAAATTGGTTTTGCAGGAAGTGTGGTATTATGAAACACGCCATTAACATAGAGCACATTAGCAAAACCTACGGCAAGGTAACTGCCCTAAACGATGTTTCGCTACAAGTAAACCCTGGCGAGCTGTTTGGTTTAATTGGGCCCGATGGTGCGGGTAAAACTACCCTGTTTCGCATTTTAACCACCCTGATTGAGCCCACAGAGGGCCGCGCCAGCGTATTGGGTTTTGATACGGTAAAAAACCTACAAGACATTAGAAATTGTGTGGGGTATATGCCGGGTAGGTTCTCGTTGTACCAAGACCTTAGCGTAGAAGAAAACCTGAGTTTTTTTGCCGCCCTTTTTGGCAAAACGGTCCAAGAAAGTTACGAGCTCATCGAACCTATATACAAGCAGATAGAACCGTTTAAAACGCGCCGAGCCGGCAAACTATCGGGCGGTATGAAACAAAAATTGGCTCTTTCTTGCGCCCTTGTTCATCGCCCCAAGGTATTGTTTTTAGACGAGCCTACCACGGGGGTAGATGCGGTATCTAGAAGCGAGTTTTGGGACATGCTCAGCCTGCTTAAACAAAAAGGCATTACCATTTTGGTATCGACTCCGTACATGGACGAGGCATCGCGTTGCGACCGCATTGCCTTGTGTAACGAGGGCAAAATTTTGCAAATTGACACGCCCCAAAACATGGTAAAGGAGTTTAAGCAGCCACTGTATGCCATTAGCAGCCCGCAACTATTTGATTTGTTAGCCCACACCCGAAGCTATGCCCACACGCGCTTGTGCTACCCTTTTGGCGGCGAACATCACCTTATTGGCGACGAGCAATTTAACGCAGAAGAGTTAAAAGCACACTTGCTTCAAGCGGGCATCCAGCAGGTTAGCATCCAAAAAATTACCCCTTGTATTGAAGATATTTTTATTGATCTACTGCAACAATGAAACCTATTATATCGGTACATCAATTAACCAAAAAGTTTGGCACATTT
>JAZRBL010000010.1:0-18637 GCA_045635045.1 Candidatus Enterocola sp.
AATAGGACCAAATATAACCGTATTGAATAACATCTACTTACTTTAATAAATTTGCTTGCGCTTTGGCTACTTTTTCAAAGCTAAACCCGGCCAACACTTCTTGCATCAAACCTTTAATTTGGTCGTTACATAAATTACCAATACTTCCTTCGTGTGTATGTTGGATATTCTTATCGGGCGTAAAGTTACCCGCTTCAATTTCCAATCCTACTTGTTTGTAAGCATCACGGAAAGGAGTACCTGCCAATGTACGTTTATTCACCTCTTCTACACTAAAAATCAAGTCGTATTTAGCATCATCCAAAATGCTTTCGTTTACCTTAATTTGTTCAATCATAGAGCGGGTCATGACCAAAATATCGATCATTTCATCGAACATAGGCAAATAAACCTCTTTAATAATTTGCAAATCGCGGAAATAACCCGATGGCAAATTATTGACAATCATGGTTATTTGTTGTGGGATGCCTTGCAATTTGTTGCATTTAGCACGGGTTAACTCAAATACGTCTGGGTTCTTTTTATGAGGCATAATACTCGAACCCGTTGTAAATTGATCGGCCAACTTTAAGAAACCAAAGTTTTGACTGGTATACATACAACTATCAAATGCCAACTTTGAAATAGTGCCTGCAACAGACGCCAAAGCAGAAGCCACAATGCGTTCGGTTTTTCCACGTCCCATTTGTGCATACACCACGTTATAGTCCATGCTATCAAATCCCAACAAATCGGTGGTTAATTGACGATTTAAAGGGAATGAGTTGCCGTAACCTGCCGCCGAACCCAATGGGTTACGATTTACTATTTTGTAGGCGCTCAACAACAATTGCATGTCGTCCAACAAGCTTTCTGCGTATGCACCAAACCACAAACCAAAAGACGATGGCATGGCAATTTGCAAGTGGGTATATCCGGGCAATAACACATGTTTATAGCGTTCACTTTGCGCCATTAAGGCATTGAACAAGGCTGTAACTTCTTCTACCACCTCTTGCAATTTGGCACGGGTAAACAAACGCAAGTCAACCAAAACTTGGTCGTTACGCGAACGTCCGCTGTGTAACTTTTTACCCACGTCGCCCAACATCATTTCTACTTGCGAGTGAATGTCTTCTACTCCTTCTTCAATTTCAAAATTGCCTTTTTCGATGTTGGCATAAATGCCTTTCAAACCCGTAAGAATGGCTTGCAAGTCTTCTGGACTCAACAAACCAATTGATTCTAGCATGGTGGCATGCGCCATCGATCCCAACACATCGTAAGGAGCCAAAAACATATCCATTTCGGCATCCCTGCCAATGGTATAACGTTCTATATCGCTATCTACTCGGGTTTTCTTTTCCCACAATTTACTTGCCATAACTTCTTTAATAAGGTATTTTTGATAAGATCGTTGCTATTTGATTCACGCCATCCTTTAGCTTACTACCCACCATCATTTTCAACATAAATGGGATGTCAGCTTTCAGCGTTACTTTCATTTTTGTATCGTAAGGTTCTTTCTCTACCAACTGAATCCACATGTAAACCTCAACAGGGGTATCATCGCCCGAAAACTTAATGGTTTTACAAGGCTCTTTCTCGATAATCTTAAAACCCATTTGGCCAAAATTATCGATGGTAAAACGACAACTATCGGTGGTAACCGCTATGTCTTTTACCTTTTCTGTGGCTTCGGGTGGTAAATTGCTGAGCAAGGGTTGCAAGTTTTCCAAATTTGATAATTTGTCGAAAATTTGCTGTGCCGATGCCTGTATATGAACAACGTTACTTTCGTAGGTTTCCATGAGCTATTATTTGTTCCAATTAGAAGGATCTTTGCGCCATTCTTGCAAAGTAGGTATTACGGATGCATCAATGTAGTTGGTTTCTGCTGCCAATTCTAACAATGCATTGTAGTTAGAAAGAGTGGTTAATTCTACATTGGCTGCTGCAAATTGCTCTTGCGCTACAGGGAATCCGTAAGTAAAGATAGCCACCATACCCAAAACGTCGGCTTTCTTTTCGTTGCGCAAAGCAGCTACAGCTTTCAAACTGCTACCGCCAGTAGAAATCAAGTCTTCTACTACTACCACTTTTTTACCTTCTTCCAAGTAACCTTCTACTAGGTTTCCCATGCCGTGGTCTTTTTTTGCAGAACGAACGTACACAAAAGGCAAGCCCAACGCATCGGCAACCAAAGCACCTTGTGCTATAGCACCGGTAGCAACACCTGCAATCACTTCTACATCAGGATATTTTTCCATGATGATACGCGCCAATTCCAATTTAATGGTGCTGCGCACTTTGGGGTACGATAAGGTTTTGCGGTTATCGCAATAAATAGGCGATTTCCAACCACTTGCCCAAGTAAAAGGTTGATTGGGCTGCAATTTAACTGCTTCAACTCCTAATAGTTGACTTGCTACTAATTTTTCTACGGTATTCATATTCTGTTTGCTAATTAAATGCTTATAATAATCGTGCAAATATACAACATATTTACCACTTGATATCATTACTGAACCAGCGCTCGCCACTTTTCTATCAATTGCACCATGTCAGCAGGGAGCTCTGAATTAAAGAACATGCGTTTGTGGGTACGAGGATGCTCAAATCCAAGGGTTTTGGCATGCAAGGCCTGACGAGGACAGGTAGCAAAGCAATTTTTTACAAATTGTGTGTATTTTGCTTGGGTGGTTCCTTTTAAAATTTGGTCGCCCCCATAGCGCTCGTCGTTAAAAAGCGGATGCCCTAAGTGTTTCATGTGCACCCTAATTTGGTGCGTTCTACCCGTCTCCAACTTGCACTCTACTACACTCACACAATTAAAGTGCTCTAAAACAGTATAGTGCGTTATAGCATGCTTTCCTCCTTCTTTATCGGGCGGATATACGGCCATTTGCAACCTATCTTTAGGATTTCTTCCTATGTAAGTATCAACTGTTCCTTGCTTTTGCGTAGGCACGCCCCAAACCACTGCTTGGTACAACCTATCGGTGGTTTTATAAAAGAACTGCTTGGCCAAAAACATCTTGGCATAATCGTTTTTAGCCACTACTAATAGACCCGATGTGTCTTTGTCGATGCGATGCACCAATCCTAAACGAGGGTCAGACGCATTAAACTTCTCATTTCCAGCAAAATGATAAGCCAATGCATTCAACAGTGTGCCTTCAAAGTTCCCATGACCCGGATGAACTACCATACCAGGCGCCTTGTTTACCACCAACAAATCGTCGTCCTCATATACTATATCAAGGGGAATATTTTGAGCAATAATTTCGGTGTCTCGGGGAGGATAATCCAGCACAATGGTAACCACATCGTTCGGTTTTATTTTGTAGTTCGACTTAGTGGTTTTATTGTTTACCAACACATTGCCAGCCTCTAGCGCTGCCTGAATTTTGGTACGCGATGCGTGTTGGATACGATCCGACAAAAATTTATCGATGCGCATCAACGACTGCCCGGGATCGGCCACAAAGCGAAAATGCTCAAAACGTTCTAATTCCGAGTTTTCGTCGTCCAGTCTATCTTCTTGCATGGTTTCGTCCAACATAGCGCACAATTTCTCTCAATCATTTACCTTTCCCTACATGCAATGTAACCTGCGAACGATAAGGCAATTTTTCAGCTACTTTTATTTTTTCTCCCTTATAATCAACAAACAACACCAAATCTTTATAACTAGATGGTTCGTATTTGATGCGACTTACCACAAACCCAGCCGCCTCAATTTGAACTTTGGCTTGTCGCAATGACATATCCACCACATCGGGGAATGTTACCATCTGTGCCGTTTTAGCATTGACAGTAACATAGATACGCCTACCGCCCTTTACCAACGTTCCTGCTGCAGGCGTTTGTTCTAGAACCGTATTGGGTTTAGCTTCTGGAACAAACAAGGAATCTACTACACTATATTCCATGCCATTGCTATAGAGTATCTCCGAGGCCTGCTCTATTGCCAAGCCCCTAACATCCGGTACGGGTTGGCCTTCACCATGTCTAGCATAAACATCGAGCCAATTAAACAAAACAAGCAACAACAAAAATGCTACCAAAAACATCCCCAAAAGATGAAACAAGAAGGAGTATCTTTTTATAAACTGTAAAACTTTCACGACTTTATTCTTTTATGTAAACATTCTTATACTATAAATCCATCCAACAACGATATGTAGTACTGGATCGCTTCCTCAATTTCTTGAGCGCATATATACTCATCAGCACTGTGCGAGCGAGCAGAATCGCCAGGCCCCACTTTTACAGAAGAAAATGCCATTAGGGCCTGATCTGACATCGTAGAAGAGCCAAAAACACCCCGTTTCATCGACAGATGCCTTGCCACAATGGGATGATTGCTAGCAACACTAGATGCCCTTAAACGCATGGATCTAGGTGTAACATCCGATTGCATATTGGCTTTCATTATATCCAATACCTCTTGATGCGAATAACATTCCGTCAACCGAATATCCGCTGTAAACTTACAGGTATCGGGTATCACATTGTGTTGACTTCCGGCTTCTATCATGGTTACCGTCAACTTTACATCGCCCAAAGTAGGAGATTTTTTTTCAAACTCATAATTTTTACACCAGGCAATATCGTCTAGTGCTTTATACAAAGCATTCTCGCCTTCATTTCTTGCAGCATGCCCTGCCTTACCATGCGCCACACAATCTACCACCATCAAACCCTTTTCGGCAATTGCCATTTCCAAACCTGTGGGTTCACCCACAATAGCCAAATCAATTTGAGGCAAATGTCGCAACAGCAATTCTACACCATTCTTCCCAGAAACTTCCTCCTCGCACGATATGCCTATAATTAAGTTGTATTGCTGTAAAGTGGTGCGCAAATAATCAAACGCAGCTATTAGCGATACTACCGAGGCATGCGCGTCATTAGAGCCCAAACCATAAATAAACCCATCTTCACACGTCGCAGCAAAAGGTTCTTTGGTCCAACTATCGCGTGGTTTTACGGTATCAATATGCGAGTTAAGCAAAATGGTTGGCTTTCCCGCATCGTAAGTGTAAGCATAACTGTACAAATTATTACCTACACGTTTCACTTCCCACCCCAAATTCTTTTGCAGATAGGCTTCCAAAAAATCTGCTTTAGCCGTCTCTTCACGACTAATAGACGGAATAGCAAGCATTTGCATTAGCAACTGAAGGGTGTCATTTACGGTCATTTCACTCTACTTTTTACAAACAATTTTATCAAGACAAAGGTAATAAATTTCAGAAAAAAAACACTACTTTTGCACAACTAACTATAAGCTATGCGAAAACTTGCCGTAACAGAATTACAACGCATCGATATTGACACGTTTAAACAAAGTCAAAAAATTCCCTTGGTCATGGTTTTAGATAACGTGAGAAGCCTACACAACATTGGGTCAATTTTTAGAACGGCCGATGCCTTTCGCGTTGAGCACATCTACCTTTGTGGCATTACCGCTACCCCGCCAAATGCAGAAATTCACAAAACCGCTTTAGGGGCAGAAAACTCGGTGGAATGGACCTTTTTTGAAGATACCATAGATGTCGTTAAGCAACTACAAGCTCAAGGATTTATTGTATACGCTGTAGAGCAAGCCGAAAATAGCATTGAACTAACAAACCTTACATTAGACCCTACAAAAAAATACGCCATGGTGGTAGGCAACGAAGTAAAAGGGGTGGGACAAGCCGTCGTAGACAGTTGTCAGGGATGCATTGAGATTCCTCAATTTGGCACCAAACACTCACTTAACGTTAGCATTGCAGCCGGATTGGTAATGTGGGACGCATTTAAACAACTATATGGAACCATTAACCGTAATTAAAGTAGGTGGCAAGATTGTAGAAGAATCTGACAGCCTAAATGATTTATTAAACAAGTTTTCTACCATTAACGGAGCCAAAGCTTTGGTGCACGGTGGCGGTCGTTCTGCTACCAAAATTGCCAGCCAACTAGGCATTGAGAGCACCATGGTAAACGGCAGGCGCATTACCGACGAAGCCATGCTACAAGTAGTAACTATGGTTTATGGAGGATTGGTAAACAAAGGCATTGTAGCAGGCCTACAAGCCAGAGGCATGAATGCCCTAGGTCTAACCGGTGCCGACTTAGCCATAATCAAAAGCGACAAACGTCCCGTTAAAGACATCGACTACGGATTTGTAGGCGACGTAAAAGAAGTGGACGACAACATGTTAGCCAACTTAATACAATTAGGCGTACTCCCTGTAATGGCTCCACTTAGCTATTCTAAAGAGCATGGTCTACTCAACACCAACGCCGACACCATTGCCGCCGAAACGGCCAAAGCCCTCTCAAAACATTACGAAACCACCCTTGTATATTGTTTCGAAAAAAAAGGAGTTTTATTCGATGAAAACGACGATAATAGCGTCATACCTACTATCACACCGGCTCTTTTTGAACAATACAAAGCAGAAGGTATTATTCAAGGTGGCATGATTCCAAAATTGGAAAATGCTTTTGACGCACTACACGCAGGAGTGAAAGAAGTTATCATCACACAAGCTACCGATTTAGGCCTAAATACAGGCACCAAAGTAATCTTGGCATAATATATTGCATGCGATACCCAGGCATTCCACTACCAGAACCCACCATAAACAACGATTTACTAACCAGCATTATCGTTGTTTTAGGGGTTTCTATGCTAGTATTGCTTAAACAACCACGTTCTTTGGTTCTATCCTCTATTTCAGGAATTATTAGCAACGATTCTTTTTTTGCCAAGAATGCCACTATTGGCGATCATATAAAACATTATATACTACTAGTTATCAGTTTATTAGGACTAAGTTTCTATGCTGTTCAACTATACCAACCTTTCGCTTACAAATGGGAGCAGATAGGCTTTACCTTTCTTGCTTTCTGCTCTTTTTTTGCCATAAAACTTATTTTAATGAACATATATTTTCGCGCTTTATTTGGCAAAAAATACAGAGAACTGATCTACCAATACATTAGCCTTATTATCATAATAGGTTTTGGGGGGCTCTTTGGATATATTTTACTACAGTACGCACCTCTATTCCCACCTATTATTGTTCACGCCTGCATCGCAATCATTTGCCTATGTTGTGCCTTACTTGAATTTTACATCTTAATTAAAGATTTTTTCAATAGAGCGTTTTTAATTATTCATTTTATTTTGTACCTTTGCACGCTCGAAATAATGCCCCTTTTAATCATCGCAAAAAGCATGATGAAGGGTTAATTGGATTGTCAAATTTTAAAAGGTTAAAACATTGAAAATTAAGAACATCCTTGTGTCTCAACCCAGACCAACAAGCGAAAAATCTCCTTACTTTGATATTGAAAGTAAATACAATGTTCATATCGATTTTAGACCACTCATCAAGGTAGAAGGTCTTAGTCTACAAGAATTTAGAGCACAACGAATTGAAGTTTTAGATTATACAGCTGTAATTTTTACCGCGCGCACAGCTATCGACCACTTCTTTAGACTATGCGAAGAAATGCGCATTACTATTCCGGAAACCATGAAATATTTCTGCGTTTCGGAAAAAATTGCCTTGTATTTACAAAAATTCATCAAATACCGCAAACGTAAAGTATTCTTCCCTACCACAGAAACCAACAAGGTAGAAGAATTGCTCCCTCAAATCAAGCGTCACTTGGATGAGAAATACCTATATGCCGTATCGGATGTATGCAAAGACGATTTTATCAACACGTTGCAAAACAACAAAGTAACATGCACTAAAGCCGTATTTTACAAAACCGTAAGCAACGATTTTACCAAAGACGAATCGTTCAACTACGATATGTTGGTATTCTTTAGTCCAGAAGGTATCAATTCCTTGCTTAAGAACTTCCCTAACTTTGAACAAGGAGAAATCGTAATTGCCGCACTAGGAACCAAGACAGCCCAAGCCGTTACAGATGCAGGTTTGCGCTTAGACATTGCTGCCGGAACTCCTCAAGCGCCTTCTATGACAGGAGCCATCGAAGCTTTCTTCAAAGAAAATAAAGTCAATAAAAAATAAAAAGATACACAACCCTTTTTACCTATCCCAAAAATTCGTATTTTTGGGATATTTTTTTATATGTCTAGCTTAGCAAAATACGAACGTTTGTGCGGTGAAATCGCAGTAAATCTACTCTTCAGTGAATCCAAACGATTCACTGCCTATCCCCTACGCGTCCATTACGCCATTCGCCCAAACCAAGCAAACGCCCGTTTTATGGTATCTGTCCCTAAAAAACTTTTCAAGCACGCAGTCGACAGAAACCTACTCAAAAGACGCATCCGCGAAGCCTATCGAAAATACAAACCTATCTTATCCATTGATATTGCATTTGTATATATGGACAAAGAAATAAGCGATACCGAAACCATCGAGAAGGCCATCAAGAAAGCCATAGACAAAATTACGCTTACCCATTCCTCCAACCATTGAAAAAGTCAACCTACATAGAAATTTTAGGTGCCAGGGTACATAACCTTAAAAATGTAGATGTACGCATTCCACACAACCAACTCACCGTTATTACAGGCTTGAGCGGTAGTGGTAAATCGTCATTGGCTTTTGACACCCTTTATGCAGAGGGTCAACGCCGCTACATCGAAACCTTTTCTGCTTACGCTCGCAATTTTCTAGGGTCCATTGACAGACCAGACGTTGACGAAATCAACGGCCTAAGCCCCGTTATTGCCATCGAGCAAAAAACCACCAACAAAAACCCTCGTTCTACGGTAGGTACCACCACCGAAATATACGACTTTTTACGACTCCTATTTGCCAGAGCAGGCGAAGCCTATTCGTACGTGACAGGCAAAAAAATGGTAAAATACACCGAAGAACAAATTATACAACTTATCAATCAAGAATACGGCGGTAAAAATATTTTTATTTTAGCCCCTGTTGTACGCGCTCGCAAGGGACATTACCACGAGCTATTTGAACAACTTCGTAAAAAAGGTTTTCTAAACGTACGCATCGATGGTGTTTTGCGCGAGATAAAGCAAGATATGCGATTAGAGCGATACAAACTACATGATATTGAAGTAGTTATTGACAAATTACAGGTAAACGAAAATGCTCAGAATCGCCTCAAAAAATCGCTCAAACTTGCCATGATGCACGGCAGTGGCATGGTGGCCATTGTAGAAAAAGACAGCAGTGCCATACGCTACTTAAGCCAACAACTCATGTGTCCAGATAGCGGCATTGCCTATGGCGAACCTGCGCCACACAATTTTTCTTTTAACTCTCCCAAAGGATGTTGCCCACATTGTCATGGCATGGGATACATCAGCCAAATTGATATCAAAAAAATCATTCCAGATACCTCTGTTAGCATATACGACGGAGGGATTACACCCCTTGGAAAGTATAAATCAACTCCTATCTTTTTACAAATCAGCTCTTTATGCGAGAGTTATCAATGCCATGTAAAAATGCCCATAGAAGAGTTGCCAGAAGAGCTAATCGACAAAATCATTCAAGGCACCAACGAGCGCATCATTATTCAGAGCACCATAGAGGGAGTAAGCAATTACGTTAGCAGTTACAACGGGCTGGCCGATTACATTCAACAACAAACCGAACTAGAAGCATCTGCCAGTGCGCAACGCTGGGCAGAACAATTTTCGCAAACCATTGTGTGCCCTCATTGCAAGGGAACACGATTAAATACAGAGGCGTTACACTATAAGATTGCCGATAAAAACATCGCAGAGCTTTCTAATATGGATTTAGATATGTTGTATCAATGGTTTACTACCATCGATACACAGCTCTCCACACAACAACACATCATTGCCGACGAAATTATCAAAGAGATAAAAACCAGGCTTTCCTTTTTGCTCGATGTTGGATTGCATTATTTATCGCTTGCACGATCCTCAGACAGCCTTTCTGGAGGAGAAAACCAACGCATTCGCTTGGCCACACAAATTGGTTCTCAACTAGTTAACGTATTATACATCTTAGACGAGCCTAGTATTGGGTTACATCCGCGCGACAACGTTCGACTCATTGAATCGCTCAAGAAACTGCGTGACATTGGCAACACCATCATTGTAGTAGAGCACGACGAAGAAATGATGCTATCTGCCGACTACATCGTAGATATGGGCCCATTTGCTGGCAGATTGGGTGGCGAAGTTGTATTCCAAGGAACACCCAAAGAGATGCTAAAAACCAACACATTAACAGCATCGTACATCAATAAAACCAAACAAATTACCCCTCCTCTAGAACCCAGAGAAGGCCACAATGTATTCCTATCCTTGCACGGTGCTAGCGGAAACAACCTTAAAAATGTATCCGTCCATTTCCCATTGGGCAAATTTATATGCATCACAGGCGTATCTGGCAGTGGAAAATCCAGTTTAATCAACGGAACACTATACCCTATATTAAGCCAACATTTTTATCGTTCACTGCAAAAACCATTGCCCTACCAAAGCATAGAAGGCATTCAACATATCGACAAAGTTATATCGGTAGACCAAGCCCCTATAGGAAAGACACCGCGTTCTAACCCAGCCACTTATACAGGCCTATTTACAGAAATACGCAATTTATTTGCATCCATGCCCGAAGCAAAAATTCGGGGATACAAGGCCGGACGTTTTTCTTTCAATGTTAAAGGAGGAAGATGCGAAACATGCCAAGGAAATGGATTTGAACGCCTAGAAATGGGATTTATGTCGGACGTATACGTTCCTTGCAAAGAATGCCGAGGCAAACGCTATAATCGTGAGACTTTGGCCATTAAGTTCAAAGGAAAATCCATAGCCGATGTACTTGACATGACCATAAACCAAGCCGTTGAATTCTTTGAAAATGTACCTACCATCCTACCAAAACTTAAAACACTACAAGAAGTAGGACTGGGTTATATTAAATTAGGACAATCGTCTACTACCTTATCGGGTGGCGAGAATCAACGGGTAAAACTAGCTACTGAGCTAGCAAAAAGAGATACCGGAAAAACCTTATACATCCTAGACGAACCCACCACGGGTTTACATTTTGAAGATATTGCCGTCTTACTAAAGGTTCTCAACACATTGGTCGACAAGGGCAACACCGTTATTGTTATCGAACACAACGTGGACGTCATCAGAAATGCTGATTATCTAATTGACATGGGTCCAGAAGGTGGCCGCCACGGTGGACAAGTTGTAGCAACAGGAGCACCCCAAGAATTAAAGAAAAATCAGTTAGGCGTTACCGCTACATTTTTATAAGATGAGTAAAAGAATCTTTTCTATATTAATTTACCTAATGGTAACCTGCAGCACCTTGTTGCATGCCGCCACTACCCTTGTACAAGGCCAGGACAGTACGTACGCAGGCAAACAGCTATACCTCTATACTTGGAACGACGGATGGGAATACACAAAAACCATTTTTGACAGTTGTACCGTTGCTCCCAACGGAGAATTCCAATTCCAATTTGACCTAGAAGAGACCCGAAAAGCACAAGTAACCCTAGGAAAATACGAAGGTTGTATATTTGTGGAACCTGGAAAAACCTATTCCATTAATCTACCCAGTTACGAAGAGCCCTCTAAAGCAGATTTATTAAATCCCTACTATCAACCACAAGAGTTGTTGCTCAGTTTTAATAATCTGCCCAAAGACGACATTAATCAACTCATTACACTGTTTGAAGATGCCTTTGACAAGCAATGGATGCAATTACTGCAAGCAAACATTACCCCCCAACGCATTGAGCAAGCCATGATGGTCATTGACAGCATTTGTCCCATCACAGAAAATCATTTTTTTGAACAATTTCGTATGTATCGATACGCGTTGATGGTAAACCTACATGCTGCTTCCGCACCCGATTTATCCATTCGAACCTACTTTCTAAATAACCCCGTTTTGTACCATCAACCTGCCTATTGGGAAGCATTTGAGGCAATTTTCCCTCATTTTGATCATCTAGCCGGGCTGTACAACAATACCGAGTTATTTGAGCTTGCCTTGATGCAGAAAGTAGAAGCAGGCGACCTTCCTCTTGCAAAGCTCAAGAATATCACCACACCCAGAAACAAAGAAATTGCCCATTTCATCGAGAAAAACAAGGGCATAATGCAAAAAGGTCATACCCTACAATTGGGAACATTAGTTAACCTTTTAGGCGACAGCATAGTAATGAACGAACTGAATTTTCAAAAAGTCTATCTTATCTTTACTAATACACAATTAAACGAATGCGAAGCTTTAATAAGCTATGCCGATAAAATGAATCAAAAATTCAAAGAAAAATGTTTGTTTTTGGTTATCTTTACCGACGAAACAGAACAACCTATTAAACGAATTTGTAAAAAAACTCGCAATAAAGCGTGGTTCTTTGCGGCGCATAAAAACTCACACCTAACACAGCAACTTAACCTAACACACGTACCCGCATATTATTTATTAGATAGTAATTGTAAACTCCTACAAGCACCTGCACCCGAACCCCAAAATTTTGAGCCATGAAAAGACACATCCCAAACTTCATAACCTCATTAAACCTATTTTCTGGTTGCTTAGCCGTTCAATTTGCCATGTACGGCGATCCTGTCATGTGCGCCATTTGCATCTTTTGCTCGGCCATCTTCGACTTTTTTGATGGTTTCGCAGCCCGATTACTGCACACCACTTCTGCCATAGGGAAAGAGCTAGATTCGCTTGCCGATGCTATTAGCTTTGGGTTAGCTCCTGCCACCATGGTATTCTCTATGTTTAAAGATTATCCCTATAGCGACTCAATGTTAGACATCGCGCCCTATATTCCATACGCAGCTTTTATTATTGCAGTATTCTCTGCTATACGATTGGCAAAATTTAATATTGACGAACGCCAACATCATTCTTTTATCGGTATGCCTACCCCTGCAAATGCATTGCTTATTGTGGGTATAGCCAATTCTCCTATCATCGATGTTGCATGGAAAACGCCTATTTGGGGGCTTATCTTCCTAGGAGTCTTGATTGTTTTCTCGTCGTACATGCTAGTTTGCGAACTGCCCATGTTCTCGCTTAAAACACCTTCTAAATTCCCACTTGTCTTTGCTATTAGCAGTGTTGTACTAACCGTTGTGCTTTTATGCTTAGGATTTGGCCTTTTAGGTCTCACCATTAGTATGATTGGCTATATCCTAGCATCGGTTATTATGGCAAAATGCTGCAAAGCATGAACACGCTAAAAAAAGTCATATCATTCCTGCTTTTGCTACCTGTATACTTTTACAGAGCTTGCATATCGCCTTTAACGCCACCATCGTGTCGTTACACCCCAACATGCTCGGCATACATGATTGAAGCCATAAAGAAACACGGACCTTTTAAGGGTCTTTGGCTAGGCATAAAAAGAATTAGCCGCTGCCATCCATGGGGAGGCAGCGGCTATGATCCTGTACCTTAACAAGGGATTATTTAAGCATTCTTTTCTACTACAACCTTGTTTCTGGTTTCTTGGTATTGTTCAACTACATTTAGGATGTAATCACCAATTTTTTCGCATTCACCAATCATATCCATATAAGTTACACTCACTTCGTATGGATACTTTTGCTCTTTAACATTAGTAGCATTCATCATGCGGTATTCGTTTCTCAATGCATTGATTTCACGCTCAATGCTGATTGACTTTTCAATGCTACCCATGGTCATATCGGCCATGTTTTCATTAAGCACATTCATCATTTCAGCCAAAGCCTCGTCCACTTTTACAAACATATTTTCAATACGTTTTGTCATTTCTTCCGAGTATTCAATGGCATCATTGCGTTTACGCATAATGGTTTTAGCCAAGTTAAAGCTACTATCGCCTATACTTTCTATTTCTGACACTACACGCAAAAGTGCATGAACGTTCTTTTTACTTGCTGTACTTAATCTACCCTCTGCAGCTTTAGCTAAGTATTTAGCAATTTCTACCTCCATACGGTCGCTAATACCTTCGTACTTTTCTACACGAGCATAAATTTTTGCTGCTTCCTCGCTATTTTTAGCATAGAACAGCGATTTGGAAATACCAAACATCTTAATGTTGCGTTGAGCAAACTCCAAAATCTCTTTATCTGCTTGCACAATCGACAATTCTGAGGTAGACAACATACCACGCGAAATGTACGCCAAACGGAACTCATCGTCCGAAGCTTTATGAGGAATAATCATCGTAACCGTTTTATTAATCAATCCTACAAAGCCCACCATCACAATGGTATTGATAACGTTAAACGTGGTATGGAACATAGAAAGACCAAACGAGGTTGCCACCTGAGCATCTATATATTGTTGCTTCAAGATGTCTTGCTCGGGTGTAAGCACAGCATTGGGGTCGGTAATGGCTGCCATAGTAGCCGCATCCATTTTAGAGGTGATATCCATCAGCGCAAAAGGAGATCCTTGACCCATTTGTTCAATCAACCACGATATACCTTGACAGAATGGATAAAACAAGCAAAGTGCCCAAATTACACCAAACACATTAAACATGGTATGCGCTAGCGCTGCACGCTTTGCCGAAGCATTCGCAGGTATAGCTGCTATATTAGCCGTAATGGTAGTACCAATATTTTCACCTAGCACCATTGCTGCTGCCAACTCAAAGGGCAACCAACCTTTACCACACATTATAAGCGTAATGGCCATGGTTGCCGAAGATGACTGAACCACTACCGTTAATACAGTACCAATTAACAAGAACAACAAAACCGATCCGTACCCAAATCCTGTAAACTGGGTTAAAAAGGCTAGAATCTCTGGGTTTTTTTGCAAATCAGGCACCGAGTTCTTAAGCAATTCAAGACCCAAAAATAAAAGCGCAAAACCTATTAGCAATTCACCAAAAGATTTACGCTTGCTGTTCGACGAGAACCAAAAAGGGATAGAAATAGCAATTACAGGTAGGGCAAGGTCTGCTATGCTAAATTTAAAGCCAAACAAAGAGATAATCCATGCCGTTACCGTTGTACCAATATTGGCACCCATAATAACCGAAATAGCTTGTAGCAACGATAACAAACCTGCGTTCACAAAACTTACTACCATTACTGTTGTAGCTGACGATGACTGAATAACCGTGGTAATCAACAAACCCGTCAAAACACCCATAAAACGATTCTTAGTCATAATGGTTAAGATAGATCTTAACTTATCGCCGGCAACCTTTTGTAAGCCTTCGCTCATTAAGGTCATACCATATAAGAACATACCCAATGCCCCTATAAGTGATATGAAATCATAAAAAGTGTATTCCACAACTATAAAAATTAGAATTTCGTTAGCAAATATATATTTTTTCGTATATTTACGAAACACATTTAAACATTTTCTCTGCATTTTATTTCAAAAATATAACGCACCTATTAAAAATCTATTACACATGCAAAATCACCGTATAAAAATCATCTGCAAGAACAATGGGCAGAGTATAAACGTACCCATTGGTACTACCCTAAGCGAGGCACTACTGCTTTTGCAAGTTCAAGCCAAAAGTCCCATCGTAGGCGCTTTGGTCAACAACAAACCTGCTTGTTTGAACATGGGGCTGTTCAAGAACAAAACCATCGAATTCATCGAACAAAATTCAAACATTGGCAAACGCATTTACGTTAGATCACTTGTTTTTCTTTTGTATAAAGCCATCGAAGATACCTATCCAGAGGCTCGATTCAGGGTGGAATACGCCATCTCAAATGGCTACTATTGCACCATCGAGATAGACAAGCAACGCATCTCTATGGAGCAGCTAAAAACCATTAAAGAAAGAGCGCTTCAGTTGGTGGCAGAAGATCTTGAATTCGAGCTCTTCTATCAACCCCGCAAACAAACCATTGATATATTTAACCAGCAAAACAAACACGGCGTTAGCAACCTTTTGCAATACAAAAAATCGTACTATACCTACCATTATCGATTAGGCAATCTAGACGATTATTACGCCGACTTATTGGTACCTTCTACCAAATACCTTACAACGTTCGATATTAGTCCCTACTTTGATGGATTCCTATTGCGTGTACCCCAAAAGACAGACCATACTCAACTAGAAGAAATCATTCAACAACGCAAAACCTACGAAATCTACAAAGAACATGTAAATTGGTGCAACATCATCGGTGTGAAGAATATTACCGACTTGAATGCACTTACCAAAGAACAACGTAGTACGTACATCAAAGTATCCGAAGCACTTCACGAAAAAAAGATTGCTAAGATTGCTGAACAGATAATAGAAAAAAAAACAGCAAGAATTGTACTGCTTGCAGGACCATCGTCGTCTGGCAAAACCACCACCAGCAAACGACTTAGCGTTCAACTTGCCGCTTCGGGTGTTAGGCCATTAACCCTATCGCTCGATAATTATTACCTTACTCACGATAAAACTCCCCTCGACGAGTTTGGAGAATTGGATTTTGAATCGCTTTACGCCCTCGATTTACCCCTACTCAACCAACAATTACAACAACTAATTGCAGGCGAAACCATTACGCCACCTATCTTTAATTTTAAAACAGAGCAACGCGAATGGGGCAAACCCATGCAACTAAAAGAAAACGAAATTTTAGTCATAGAAGGTATTCACGGGCTCAACCCAGAGCTCACCGCCTCTATTAGCGACGATTTGAAGTTCAAAGTATACGCATCTGCGCTTACCGCGCTATCGCTCAACGATCATAACTGGATTTCGGCATCCGATACCCGCTTGCTACGCCGTATAATTCGCGATTACAAATACCGCAACTACCCCGCCGACAAAACCATTGAACGTTGGCCCAGTGTACGACGTGGCGAAGACAAATGGATTTTTCCCTATCAAGAAAATGCAGATGCTATGTTTAATTCATCGTTGCTATTTGAACTAGCCTCTATTAAACGCCAAGCAGAGCCCATCTTAAACGAAGTGCCAGAAGACAGTGATTCCTATCCAGAAGCCTGCAGATTGCTTCATTTATTGGAGTTTGTAGTAGGTATTCCATACGGCGAGATTCCACAAACATCCTTACTAAGAGAGTTTTTAGGAGGGAGTGGATTCCACTATTAACGCAGTAGGCGCATTACCACTTCGTATTCAAATCCGCGCGAAAGCGCAAACCGAATAACGGCTGCCCTCTGTTGGGTGGCCGTTGCTTTTGTTGTTTTCTTTTTTGTCTCGATTAATTGCGCCAACACCTGGCTGTATGCCTCTTCATCAATGGTATCCAGGGCATCTTGAATCACATTCAATGCCACTTTTTTCTGACGCAAAGCGTGGGATATCTTGATCTTTCCCCACTTATTAAACCGAAATTTATCGTTCACAAAGGCACAAGCATAACGTTGCTCATCAATGTACCCTAACCGAATCAGTTCCTGAACAATTTCGTTTGCGTCGTCTTCAGAGACATCTGCTGCAGAGAGTTTCTCCCTCACATCAAACACACAATGCTCCGAACGCGAGCAGTATGACATCATGCTATTTAACCATTGTTTATCCATACTCATACAAAGATAATATTTCGTGCCTTAAATTTTACTAAAAAAGATTTTTTTATATATTTGTAAACAACATTAAAACAAAATACTATGGGAAAAAACAAGAAGTATATCGACCTAATCAAGGACGGTCAGCCACTTCAAGCTGTAAAAGAATACAAGGACGATACCAATTGTAGTCTAACAGAAGCTAAAGAGCATATTGACATGCTAGTTGAGAAAATTAACGCAAGAAAGAAAGAAAAAACAAAGAAGAAAACGAAAACTGGCGACGAAAGATACATTCAGCTAATAGAACAAGGCGCCTTACTGCAAGCGGTACAAGAATACAAAGAAGACACCAACTGTGGGCTGAAAGAAGCTAAAGACTACATCGATGAATTAGCCGAAAGCCTTCGTCCAAAATACGAAGACACTGACAATTTCGAAGATAATTTAGACTTTGAGCCCTCCTATCGACCAGAAGATCTTGTAGGTGATGGGGATGATGACGACCCTGATTTTGACATGGACGAAGGTCTAGATTCAGATGAAATAGCATTTCTTTATGGGGAAACAGAAGATCTACCTGATACAGAAATGGATATGGATAATGAAGATTATGATGATGACACCTCAGATTCTTCTGAACCTACCTATTCTGAACCATCCTATTCGGAAGAATCAGAAAGCAACAACCTACTCGAAAACGTCCCAGCCCGTAGAGGTTGCCTAATCGTTGTCGGAATCATTATCCTTATTTGGATTATTTTATAAAGGTTTCGGTAATGTTTCAATAACAAAATAAAAAAGCCTTGTAAATATCAAATTTACAAGGCTTTACTTATGCCATTGGGTACTCGAAGAAGTCGAAATATTGAACCTTTGGAATGACTTTCAAAAGGTTGTAAAATTTATCGACGAGAACTATAATTGGTTAAACCCAATTATGGAGCAAGTGATGAACACTAAACTCTACTTATAGAGGTGTTTTATTCCAAAATTACCACCTTGGAATGACCCTTATAAATAATTCCCTTAAAAAAAACACAACTAGCCACTTGGTTATTAAGTATTTACGTCCGTAAGCGACAACCTATTTATTCTTCTAGAAGTAGGTTAAATAGGCATACACCTGTTAGATGTAAATATTTTCTCTATTATTTTTAATTTTTTTACAACAA
>JAZRBL010000011.1:0-16129 GCA_045635045.1 Candidatus Enterocola sp.
TTGAACCCGTGACCTCATCCTTACCAAGGATGCGCTCTACCAGCTGAGCTACATCGGCAAAAAAAAGAGCGGGAAACGGGGCTCAAACCCGCGACCCTCAGCTTGGAAGGCTAATGCTCTATCA
The DNA here is from genome assembly GCA_045635045.1 of Candidatus Enterocola sp. GTDB lineage: Bacteria > Bacteroidota > Bacteroidia > Bacteroidales > Paludibacteraceae > Enterocola. Next base: position 125 of record JAZRBL010000011.1, read on the forward strand.
ACTGAGCTATTCCCGCAGAAAACCAACACCCTTTGGTAGTTAGTTGTGGGCAGTGATGGATTCGAACCACCGAAGTCGAAAGACAGCTGAGTTACAGTCAGCCCCATTTGGCCACTCTGGTAACTGCCCATTATGTTTTTTTTTGTGTTGGCCTATATTTTGAGCCTCTTGTCGGATTCGAACCAACGACCCCGAGATTACAAATCACGTGCTCTGGCCAACTGAGCTAAAGAGGCGTTTTTAAAGCCGTTTCAAATACGTTCATCTGAAACGGCTTGCAAATGTAGTGACTTTTTTTAGATTACCAAAACTTTTTTGCGAAAAAGTCAATTTTTTATTGTTTTTTCTCTTTGATCTTGATTAATTGTTTCTGTAATGCTTCTGCACACTCGTCTGTAGACTGTTCAAAGGTGTCTGATACTTTTGATGCAAAGATGTCTACTTGGGGTGCAATAATCTTAATTCCTACCTCTTTATTTTCGGATGTTTCGGGTTTTACAACTTTAAGCGTAACCTCTGCTAGTTCGATACCTTCGTAAAATCGATCTAGTTTGTTTAAGCGTTTGGTGATAAATTCGTGCAATCTTTCTGAAGCATCAAATTTAAGGGCTTGAATCTTTACTTCCATAACATTCCTTTTTTAATGGTTAGACTTATTATTTTCTCGGGTGAGCTTTTTTGTAACTTTCTTTAAGTTGCTCAAACGAGGTGTGTGTGTAAATTTGTGTGGCGGATAGGTTGGCGTGGCCTAATAATTCTTTTACAGCATTGATGTCGGCTCCATTATTAAGGAGACTGCTGGCAAAACTGTGGCGCATGACGTGAGGACTGCGTTTGTCTTGGGTTGATGTCAATCCCATGCTCTCTTTAACGATGCGGTAGATAAAATTAGGGTATGCCTGTTCGCCTTTGTCGGTTACAATAAAATAAGAGGTATTGCCTATGTGCTTTTCCTTTAATATAAGGTATGCTTGAATTTTTTCTTTTAATTCTTTACTAATAGGTATGACTCTTTCTTTATTTCCTTTACCCGTTACACGCAAAGTTAAAGAAAAAAAATTAAAATCGCTATTTTTTATTCCTAATAATTCGGATCTTCTTATGCCCGTTTGGTATAAAAGTTCTAAAATAATGTATTGGCGAGCTTTAGAAAAATCGTTTTCTGCTGCAGAATGATGACTAATGGCGGCATCAATTTCATTTTCTCTAAAGAAGACGGGTAATTTTTGTGGTTTTTTTAAAGAGATGATGCCATCGGTTGGGTTCTTGCTTGCGTGATTTTCGCGCAAAAGGTATTTGTAGAACGATTTTAATGCCGATAATTTTCGGTTGATGCTGGTGGGTGCTTGTTTTTCTTGTCGAAGCGCAACCATCCAGTCGCGAATGTGTGCTGTTTCTGCCTTATCGATCGATAAGTTGTAGTTGTGGAGTAGGAAAGTTTGAAATTGATTGATGTCGTTATGATACGACAAAACAGTATAGGATGAATAATTCTTCCTATACTGTATATATTGTAAAAACGAATGAATCATATTTCTTGCCCTGCTGTCGTTAAGCAAATATAGCAAGAAAATTTGATTTTACAAATAATTAATCTTCGTTTTGGTGCAATTGTTGTACGTAGATTGCGTGGTTTTTGCGTTCGCGTTTTACTTCAGATGGTTTGTTGAACGCTTGACGTTTTCTTAATTCTTTAACAACGCCAGTTTTTTCAAATTTTCTTTTGAATTTTTTCAAGGCTCTTTCGATGTTTTCGCCTTCTTTTACAGGAACTACAATCATTTTAGTATATAATTTTAAATTTTTAGTCGAAATCGGACGGCAAAATTACAGCAATCCTTTTTGATTAACAAATTTTTCTCTCTTTTTTTTGAAAAAAAATACAATAAACCTATCTTTGTAGGTCTAAAAGAAGTGTATGTTCCTTGTTAAAAACCGATTAGAGCAGCTTAGATGCTGGTTGCGTGTTAATCATGCCAATGCGTGTATTATTCCGCAATCGGACCCACATTTAAGTGAATACATAGAAGAATACGATCAAGTTCGTGCTTTTTTTTCTGGGTTTACCGGTTCTGCGGGTACATTGGTGGTGACTTTAGATAAGGCTGGGTTATGGACAGACTCGCGTTATTACTTACAAGCCGAAGAGCAATTAAAAGACTCATCGATAGAATTGTTTAAATCGGGGATGCCTGATGTTCCCTCTTATATTGATTGGGTGGCATCTCAAGTAGGCGATGGGGTAGTGGTGGCCAATGCATTTCTTTTTTCGCACAAAACTTGGCAAGAATATGCTGCAACGATAACGCTGGTGCATGCCACGCAATTTGAGGCGTGTTGGAAAAATCGCCCTTTGTTATCGACTAATCAATGTTGGTTGTATAAGGGGTGGTCGATAGATGCAAAGCAAAAGATAGTGCAATTGCGTGATGCATTAAAAGAGAATCATGCCGATGCTTGTTTTATGACAAGCCTTGAAGATATAGCTTGGCTGTTGAATGTGAGGGGGAGGGATGTGGATTATGTACCCGTGGTTCGTTCTTACTTATGGGTTGATAATAATCAGATTATTTGGTGGGTGGATCCTGTAAAAGTGGCAGGTGATGAGGTGCAACAATACCTTGCCGATTTGTCGGTGCAATTGTTGCCTTACGATACGATAGAAGAATCTTTGCCTAAAAAAGCAGAGGGGTTTGTTGTGTGGGCAAATATGCAGCAGGTAAATGAGGGTATGTTTCAGCAATTAAATGTCCGTTATACCCTATTGAATAAAGAAGATTGGTGTTTGGAACAAAAAGCGTGTAAAACATCGAAAGAAATTGAGGGAATACGCGAAGCAATGCAGTGCGATGCTGTGGCTTGGGTGCGTTCGCTCAAATGGTTGGATGAACAGCTGGTATCGTCGGTATCCCTATCCGAATTGGACTTTCAGAGAGCTATGTTGGTTTTCAAGCAGCAAACTCCCCACTATATAGGCGAAAGTTTTTCTCCGATTGTTGGATATGCAGCACATGGAGCCGTTGTTCATTACGAAGCAACTACAGAAAGTAATGCTTTTATACAAGCCTGCGGGTTTTTATTGGTCGATGCCGGCTCGCATTATCGCTATGGTACCACCGATGTAACCCGAACCATTGCTTGTGGAAATTTATCGGCTTTGGAACGAGAGGTATATACGTTGGTGTTAAAAGGCATGATTGCGGTGGCTACTTGTAAGTTTGTGCGCAATACGCCAGCAAATAATATAGATGCCCTTGCTAGAGAGGCATTGAATAAGCATGGTTTTGATTATGGACATGGAACAGGGCATGGAGTTGGCATTGTTTTGAGTGTTCACGAAGAAGGTGTACGTCTTAGTCCTAAGTGTGTTAAACCTTTAAAGGTGGGAATGGTCTTATCGGACGAGCCCGGTTGTTATTTAGCTGGACAGTTTGGTGTTCGTATCGAAAATATGTTGGCGGTGCAATTGTCTTCCGATGGCGAATTGTGTTTTGAGACGCTAACATATGTTCCTTTGCAATGCAGTGCCATCGACAAAAGTTTATTATCGCAAAACGAAATAGATTGGATAAATGAATACCATCGCAAGGTGATAGGGGTGTGTGAGCCCTATTTAACTTCTGATGAAATAACTTGGTTAAAAAAATATGCGTATGAAATATAGAAATTGGTGCATAGCAATTTTGCTGTTTTGTATGATGCCTTTGTGGGCGGTAAACGATTATGCCATAAAAGTAAAGGCCCCCGAATTAAAATTGGATAAAATCTTTTTGGGGCATTATTATATGGGAAAATTGTATGTACAAGATTCGTTGTTGTTGGATAAAAAAGGCAATGGTGTTTTTACGGCCCAGAAGAAATTGCCAGAAGGCATGTACGTCTTGTATATAAAAAGTGGTAAGTACGCCGATTTGTTGATTGGTAATGACCAAACGTTTTCGGTGCAGTTGGATACCACTCAGATGGCAAAAAATATGGTACTTGAAGGTGCTAGTCAGACGGTCGATTTTGCTGCCTATACCCAATTTCTATCGGCTAAGCAAGTAGAGCTAAATGCTTTGCAAGAGAAATACAAAGAAGCGAGCGAAGAGGAAAAAAAGATATTGAGTGAGCAAATGGCTTTGTTGTCTGAATCGGTAAGAGCAAGGCAAAATGAATTGATAAATGCTTACCCGAATGGCATGTTGGGCTTGTTTATTAAGGGATTGATGCTACCCGAGTTGCCCGAATGGACCCATGCCGATAATTGCGCCAACGAAGACTCGTGTAAGGCTATGCATCGCTATTTATTCTACAAAAATCACTATCTAGATAATTTAGCATTGTCGGATGTTCGTACCTATCGTACACCCTATATCAACAACACACTCACCACATATTTAGACAAAGTGTTGTTGCAAATTAACGATTCCATTATACCAAGTGCTTTGCAAATGATAGAGCGTAGTAAAGAAAACGACACGACATTCCAAATTATGGCGAGTCATATCTTGAACTATTCGGTAAAGAGCAAAATTATGGGCATGGATAATTTGTTGGTAGAGGTGGGTAAACGTTATTACCTATCGGGCGAGGCTACTTGGGCCGATTCTACGTTGCTGGCTAACTTAACAAGCGAAATTAATAAAATAGAGCGCTCGTTGGTAGGTATGAAGGCTCATAATATTTATTTGTCCGATGCGAATGGTACTTATAGTTCTTTGTACGATATGGGCGGTTCGCAAATAACTGTGTTGTATTTTTACGAACCCAGTTGTGGACATTGCCGTAAAACGACGCCGGTGTTGGCCGATTTTGCTAAAAAATACAAAGACGATCCTCGTATAAAAATAGTGGCCGTGTACATGCTAGAAGATAAAGAGGAATGGCAAAAATTTGTAACAGAGCACGATATGAGTGCTTTGGTGAATGTTTGGGATCCTAAACGTGTGTCTAATTATTGGTATTGGTACGATACTTCTACTACACCGATGATGTACGTTATGAATGCCGAGCATTCTATCTTTGCTAAAAAAATAGATGTGGCTACCCTTGAATTGATTGCAAAACACGAATTAAAATAACCCTTAAAACATAAAATTATGGCTTTGATTAAATCGGTGCGTGGTTTTACGCCTCAAATAGGAGAAAATTGTTACTTAGCAGAAAATGCTACTGTTGTAGGTGATGTGGTGATGGGCGAAGGTTGTAGTATTTGGTTTAATGCTGTGTTGAGGGGCGATGTAAATTCCATTCGCATTGGCAATCATGTAAACATTCAAGACGGTGCTGTTTTGCACACTTTGTACCAAAAGTCGGTTATTGAAATAGGCGATTATGTTTCCGTAGGGCATAATGTAACCATTCACGGCGCAACTGTAAAAGATTATGCGCTTATTGGTATGGGAGCTACCGTGTTAGATGGTGCTGTAGTAGGCGAAGGGGCCATTGTGGCAGCGGGCGCGTTGGTGTTGTCAAATACCATTATAGAACCCAATACCATTTGGGCAGGCGTACCTGCTAAATTTGTAAAAAAAGTAGATCCTCAGCAATCCAAAGAAATTAACCAACGCATTGCGCATAATTATGCCATGTACGCCAGTTGGTATAAAGAATAATTTCACTATCTTTGTGGCATCTTATAACAACAACGCTCATGCAAAATACAGACCAACAATTTGATGCAGTAATCGCTTTATGCCGCGATATTTATGCTAAAAAGTTAACCGATTACGGTGCAGCATGGCGCATTATGCGCCCTCAGTCGGTGACAGACCAATTGTTTATTAAAGCAAATCGCATTAGAAGCATCGAAATTAAAGGAACAACCATGGTAAACGAAGGCATTAAGCCCGAATTTATTGCCATCGTTAACTATGGCATCATTGGTCTTATTCAATTGGAGTTAGGCTGTGCAGATACAGAAGACATTACAGCAGAGCAAGGATTGGCTTTGTACGATAAGTATGCTGCGCAAGCCAAAGAATTGATGATGGCGAAGAACCATGACTACGACGAAGCATGGCGCTCTATGCGCATTAGTTCGTATACCGATTTGATTCTTATGAAATTAAATAGAACCAAACAAATAGAAGACAACAACGGTGCTACTCTTATTTCGGAAGGTATCGATGCGAATTACTTTGATATGGTTAATTACGCTGTGTTTGGTTTGATAAAAATGGAATTTGAAGCAGCATGAAACAAACTCCCAAAATACTGTTGTTAATTTCTAGACTTCTATTTGGGGCCACCTTCTTGTTTTCTGGTTTTGTAAAAGCAGTAGACCCGTTGGGAACGGCTTACAAGGTAACCGATTATTTTGAAGCTTTTGGCCTACCTACCGTTGACGTTTTGTCTTTGGTACTTGCTTTCTTGCTTATTACTACCGAATTTTGCATAGGTTTTTCCATTTTCTTTAATGTAAAACTTAAATGGGCTTCTGTTGTAGCAGCCTTATTTATGCTTGTAATGACCCCACTTACGTTGTATTTGGTTATAGAAAATCCGGTGTCAGATTGTGGCTGTTTTGGCGATGCTATTGTGTTGACCAACTGGGAGACCTTTTACAAGAATGTGGCGCTATGCATATTGCTAATTATTATTTTATGTACACAAAAATATACGCACCCATGGCTAAGTGAGTGGGGTGGTTGGCTGTTTATAGGCATTGCTGCTACTATTTCGCTGGTAATTTGTACAATGGGCTATGTGCGTTTGCCTTTTATTGATTTTCGTCCCTATAAGGTGGGAGCTAATATAACAGAAGGTATGCAAATACCCGATGATGCTCCCATGGATGAATATGAAACTACGTTTGTGTATGCTAAGGATGGTATAGAAAAAGAATTTACGTTAGAGAACTATCCTGCAGACGATAGCACTTGGGTTTTTGTAAACCAAAAATCGGTATTGGTAAAACAAGGATATGTGCCTCCTATTCATGATTTCTCCATTATGACCGAAGATGGAGATATTACTGATGTGGTTTTAGAAACTCCTGGTTATACGTTGTTGGTGGTGAGTCATAAGCTAGAGAAAGCTAACGAAGACGTAGTAGCTGATATAAAGGTACTGATTGACGTTTTAGCAACCAAAGATATTCCAACTTATTGGTTAACTTCTTCGTACGACGAGGTGGTGGAAGATTTTAAAAACAAACACCAATTGACCCTTCCTTTTGGTGCAACTGATGATATAACCCTTAAAACCATCGTAAGAGCGAATCCTGGTTTGGTGTTGCTAAAACAAGGTACGGTGGTTGCTAAATGGCACCATAATAATTTACCCGCTATTTCAGAACTTAATCAATTAATAAATTAAAAACATTATGAGAAAAAACATTGTTGCAGGTAACTGGAAAATGAACAAAACCTTGCAAGAAGGTGTAGCTTTGGCTAACGATTTGAAAGAACTTTTGGCAGGTCAAACTCCTAACTGCGAAGTAATTATTGGTACTCCTTTTATTCACTTGGCTACTGTGTCAGAGTTGGTAAAAGATAGCGTTATCAAAGTATCTGCAGAAAACTGTGCAGATAAAGCTTCAGGTGCTTATACTGGCGAAGTTTCTGCCGAAATGGTAGCTTCTACTGGTGCTGAATATTGCATCTTGGGTCACTCTGAACGTAGAATGTACTACGGCGAAACCTACGAAATTTTGAAAGAAAAAACTTTGTTGGCATTGGCTAACAACTTGAAACCTATCTTCTGCATTGGCGAATTGAAAGAAGAACGCGAAGCTAACAAACAAAACGAAGTAGTAAAAGCTCAATTGGAAGGCTCTGTATTCAACCTATCTGCTGAAGAATTTGGCAAAGTAGTTTTAGCTTACGAACCTGTATGGGCGATTGGTACTGGTTTGACCGCAACCTCAGATCAAGCAGAAGAAATTCACGCTTACATTCGTAGCTTGATTGCAGAAAAATACGGCAACGAAGTAGCAGAAAATACTACTATTCTTTACGGTGGTAGCTGCAAAGGTAGCAATGCTAAAGAATTGTTCTCTAAACCAAATGTTGACGGTGGTTTGATTGGTGGTGCATCATTGAAAGCTGCTGATTTCAAAGAAATCATCGACGCATTTTAATTATTATGAAACGTTCTCTCGTTTTTGCTACGGGAAACCAACATAAATTAGAGGAAGTGCAGGGTCTGTTAGGAAAGGACTTTGCACTTTCTTGTCTAAAAGATGTTGGCATTACCGAAGAAATACCCGAAGATGCATTCACCTTGCACGAGAATGCCTTGCAAAAGGCTCGTTATGTATATGCAAGATGTGGTTGTGCATGCTTTGCAGACGATACAGGCCTAGAAATAGAGGCGCTTAATGGTGAACCAGGCGTATTCTCTGCACGTTATGCAGGGTCTCAAAAAGACAGTGTGGCCAATATGCAGTTAGTTCTGCAAAAATTGAGTGGCATTGCAAATAGAAAGGCACAGTTTAGAACTGTTATAGCCTATATCGATGCCATGGGTAACGAGTTTCTCTTTGAGGGGAAAGTAGAAGGACAAATCATAGAGACTCCTACCGGCGCTGCTGGATTTGGTTACGACCCTATCTTTGTACCTATGGGATATGTTGAAACATTTGCCGAATTACCTATGGAGGTAAAAAATAGTATGAGTCATCGAGGTAGAGCCATACAAAAGCTAGTAGATTTTCTTTGTACATGAAAAGACTAATTCTTCTTATAGTGACATGCTTGGTAGCGCTATCGCTTGCAGCGTATACTCAGGTGGGTAGCTGGTATGCGCATTTGTCGTATAACATGACTACTAAGGTGGTAGTAACGCCTAATAAGGTTTTTGCCATAGCCGATGGGCATGTGTACTCAATGCACAAGCAATCAAAAGCTGTAGAAACATATACAAAAATAGACGGTTGGAGTGAGAATAATGTAGTTGATTTGGCATATAATGAGCATGCCAACGTATTGGTTTGTGCGTATGCGAATGCCAATATAGACCTTATTTCGCTTGATGGTTCCGTGTATAACATCCCCGATTTGATGCAGAAAAATTGGTCGGTCGATAAAACCATCTATCAAATTTATAACGAGGGGAATTATGCATATTTGGCATGTGGATTTGGTGTCTTAGTATTGGATTTAGAAAAGAAAGAAATAAAGGATACCTACATTGTTGGACCAGAAGCGCAAAAAGTGCCCGTCTTTGGTTTTACTGCAGACGACGACTATTTTTATGCTCTATCGACCGAAGTTATGTATAAAGCTTCTAAAGCTGCTCCTAATTTACTTGATTACAACGTTTGGCAAGCAAATTCCATTAAATTACCATCGAATAGCTCATTTGTGGGGTTGTACAATACACAGAAAGGTATACTAACCGTTCATGAGAAGACAGAAGTATATCACTACAACCATTCTGCATGGTCTTCTTTATATGAGGGGGAAGCAGAGAAAACAAGCGTTAATATCTCTGATAAGAATGTGTTGATAAGTGGAGGAAATAAGGGAGTGGCTGTTTATTCTACGGCTTTAGAATACATCCGTACACATGCTGTGGTGGCATTGCATGCGGCATTAGACCAAGAATACTTATGGTATGCGTATACCGATTATGGTTTGGGATGCTTGGATACCCTTACGAGCAGTACCGTTGTAAAACGCCCTTCTTATTTACGCTCTAGTACCATGAAAGAACTTACCATTGAAAAGGGTAATTTAATGGTAGCTCCAGGAGGATATTGGATAGATCGTTTTGGCAACCCATGTCTCATCTCTAGGTATGTGAATAACAATTGGCAAACCTATTCGGAGCAAACCCTTCAAGCAGAAAACTGGGTGGATTATGTTCGTGATGTGACCTCAATTGCTATAGATCCTAAAAATCCAGAGCATTTTTATTTTACCTCATTTGGCGAGGGCTTATTTGAAGTTACGGATGGTGTTATTGCTCAAATGTATAATGAAACCAATAGCAATGGATGGGTAACTTCTGCCATTACTGGCGATAATCATTATGTTCGTCTAGATGGTTTAGCCTACGATAAAAAGGGTAATTTGTGGTTTTTGAACTCTTATTCAAGCGTCAATGTGTTAACCCCTCAAGGAGAAAAATACAAGCTGCCCTACGAGCCCCTAAAGGGTTGTCCTACCCTGCGTCGTATGTTGATTACGAATAAACATAAATGGTGCGTCGACTTACGTTATAAACCCGGTGTTTTTGTTTTCTCAGATAAAGGGACATTGGGCGATATGACTGACGATGAGTATCGTTTCTTTGGATCGGGTTCGTTGGTAGATAAAGATGGAACCATTTTGTATCCGACGTATGTGTACGATATAGATGAGGCAACTGATGGAAATATTTGGGTAGGGACCGATATTGGTCCTATTGTCTTTACCAATGTCAGTAAGGTGTTTGATGCTGGATACCGTTGTACCCGAATTAAAATTGCCCGTGAAGATGGAAGTGGATTGGCCGATTATCTATTAGATGGAGTGGCTATTATGTCGGTAGAAGTAGATGCGGGTAATAGGAAGTGGTTGGGTACGGCCAACGCAGGTGTTTATTTGCTATCGGCCGACGGCAAAGAAACGTTGCTGCATTTTAATACAGAAAACAGTCCTCTTTCTTCTAACGAGGTGTTAGATATAGCGATAGACGAACTTACAGGAGAAGTGTATTTTGTTACTCCAGATGGCTTGTTTACCTATCGAAACGATGCTATGCAGTCGGTGGATGCGGCAACACAAGAAACGGTATATGCCTTCCCCAATCCTGTTCGCCCAGAGTACGGTGGTTATATTACCATAGCAGGATTAGAAGAAAACTCCAAAGTGTGGATAACCGATGCCTCTGCAAATGTTGTATATGAAGGAAAATCCAATGGAGGCTCTTTGGCATGGGATGGAAAAAATAAGTCTGGACAGATGGTAAGCGGCGGTGTTTACTTTGTGTTGGTTTCCAATGCTAATTCAGACCAACATCGTAGTGTTGCTACCAAAATTTTAATAGTTCGATAATCCATTAACACGGAACAAAAAAATAGACTAATCATGCGATTAGTCTATTTTTTTATGTGTTGTGTAGGGTTATTTTTCTACCAATACTTCTACACCATTCTTTTTAACGTTAATGGTAAGAACGTCGTTTTCTAGGCTGAATGAACTACCAAATGTAGTGTCGTATTGTTTGCCGTTAAACATGCTTGGTAAATTAATGGTAATTTCTTTATCTTCTGTATTGCGGTTAAATACTACCAATACAGTCTTGCCAAAGTAGCTACGAGCATATGCCCATACATTCTTTTCTAGGTGTAGCTCAATAAAGTCACCATAGATAAGAGGTAGTTGGCTTTTACGCAATTGGCCCAATTTTGCAACAGCATCGCGTGTTTCTTGTTCGCGGGCTACCAATTGGTCGTCAAAGCGCATCATTCTGCGGCAGTCGGGGTCGTTGCCACCAGGCATACCAAATTCGTCACCATAGTATACTACAGGTACACCAGGAATGGTCATGTTAAAGGCATTCAATTGGATAAGTTTGTCGTATGCGGTACTGTCGTCTACACCAATTTGACGGGTCCAACCAGCTAATTTAGAGTCTTCACCATATTTAAGCGAACCAGAAGCATACGAAATAAAGCGACCACGGTCGTGGTTACCAGAAATATAACCCATTAAGTTATGGCATCCGTAAACGCGTAAACTGGTGTTTAGGGTGTTGCTAACACGGTGGAAGTCTTCTGAGTTCAATGCAAATACAGAAGATGCATCGTCCGATACATTAAAGTCAAACTGACCAGTAAGCATACCAGAGTTTACGTAGCTACTAATTAATTGAGGACTACCATACGATTCGCCTACTTGGTAGAAAGGTTTACCAGAAGGTATTTCTACACGTTCTTTGATTTTTTTGGTAAGCGTACGCCAGAAAGTTTCAGGAACGTGTTTGCAAGCATCGTGTCTGAAACCGTCCAAACCAAAGTTTTGAATCCAATACAAAGCAGAGTCGGTCATGGTTTCTACAATTTCTGTACGACCATAATCGATGGTTGGAATGAATTCGTCAAACCAAGTAGTTAGGCGGTGTTCGTTCCACATGGCGATGTTTTTGGTTCCATCAGGTAAAATAAGTGGGGTGCAGATGGTTGGGTCGTTTTTGAACATAGGGTGTTCTTGGTGAACGTGGTTAGCCACATAGTCCAAAATAACGTTTAGTCCGTGCTCGTGTGCGGTGCTAACCAATTCTTTTAACTCATCTTCTGTACCAAAACGATAATCTACTTTGGTAGACGAAATGGGCCAGTAGCCATGGTAGCCAGAGAATTTGGTGCGAGGATTAGGTTGCTCTCCGTATGGTTCGTGTGGGTTTTGAACCACTGGTGTCATCCAAATGGTAGTGAATCCCATTTTGTTAAAGTAACCGTCTTTAATTTTTTTCGTAATACCCACTAAGTCACCACCGTGGTAGTCTGCTTGAGGTAGCACGTCAGGACGATTCATTGGGTCGTTGTTTTTGGGGTCTCCGTCTACAAAACGGTCAACCATTAGCGAATACAAAACTTCGGCATGTTTGTCAAAACGATTTACTTGGTTGATGTCAGAAATAACATTGCCTTTGTCAAGTGGCACCAAAATGTCATTTGATATACCAAATTTATTGGCACTAATAACGCGTATATAAGAACGATCTAAAGCATCAGCTTCTTGAGGGATGGTAATGGTGATTTTGCCATCGTTTACGCGGTAAAAGTTACCAGGTAGTAAATAATTTTGCCAGTAGATGTACAGTTGTTCGGGGTCGTTCATTGCTGATAGGGTAAATGAAGTTCCGTCGAACGACTCGGTAAGCAAAATAGGTGCTTTATGTTGGGTTCCTGCAATGTGTAGAACCGAGTTGAATTTACCCGAGTTGTTGTCCACTTTTTCGGGGTTGGTTTCGTCGTGATTCCAGTCGCCATCGCGTACCAATTGGTATAGGTACGTACCTGGGCTTACGTTGATGGTTACTTCGTAGATGCCATCAGCATTAAGGGTTAAGTCTGGATGGAATGAGGGCACCCAGTCGTTCATTTGGCCCGCCAATTGTACTTTGTTCCAACGTTTTCCGTTAGGATTGTATTGGAATGTGTAATCAATTTTGTCGGTACGTTTTAATAGAACACTATAAGGAACACCTTCTACCCATAAGGTTAGGTTTGCTAAAGGACGCATAAACAACATGTTAAGGGTTACTTTGTTTTTGTCTTCCGATAGCTTTACTTCAATTCCTTTTTGGTCGCAAGTAACAGAGTCAACTTTAGAAGGGTCGATAATGTAGTCTTGGGTATTGAATTCGTTGAACCCTTTTATTAGGGTAATGTTAGAATTCAAACCATACGACAACGAATCGGTTGCGGGTAAATCCAACGATTTTTTACCACAAGCGGTTGCAATTAGCCCTAGGCAGATTCCTGCAAATAATGTGATTTTTCTCATAGTATTTTGATTGTATTAATGTTTTTCTTTGATAAAGAATACGCTTGCGGCACCTAGTGCCAAAAGGATACCAGCCACAGCCAACATACCAGATGGTGTTATACCTAGACCAATAAATCCAGAACCTAATATCGAAGCCACAATTTGTGGCAAGCAAATGGTTCCATTAAATAAGCCAAGGTAGTATCCCATGCTTTTACTGCCTTGTAGTGCATTGGTTAAGATAGTAAATGGTATGGCCAACATAGCAGCCCAAGCAGCACCAATGAGTACAAATGCAATTAGGATGATGTATTGGTTTTGGATAAAGGCAGCGGCAACAAATCCTAACGCACCAACTGCAATTGAAATGGCATAAACGCCTTTCATGCCGAATAATCTTTTAAGTAATGGAATTAACGAAGCCCATATCATAGAACCTACAGCTTGTGCAGCAAAGCAAACGCCTACCCAGTTGCCAGCTTCTTGATAGGCAGCTGATTTGGTTCCAGCAGCTTCTACCCAGCCAAAACATTGAGCTGCAATAGCATTATTGGTGTAAGACCACATAAATAAGAAGGCTGCCCAGCAGAAGAATTGTACAATACCGATGGTCCAGAAAACAGAGGGTGCTTTTTTAAGCAAATCAATAAAACCAACATTTTCTTCTTTGTCATCTTTACTATTGTCAATACTATGGAATTTAGCATATTCTTCAGGGTTCAATTCTTTTACAGTAAAGAAGGTGTACAATACACATAAAATAAGAATGATAGCTCCTGCGTAGAAACTCCATTTAACTGAATCGGGAATAATGCCATCAGGAGCTTCGTTTGCAATGCCAATCCAAGTAAATATGATAGGGAAGAGGAATCCTACAAAATTACCCGCATTGCATAGGAATGACTGAATAGAGTAGGCAAGACCTTTTTGTTCTTCATTTACCATATCGCCTACCATCATTTTAAAGGGTTGCATGGCAATGTTAATAGAGGTGTCTAAGAACATTAACGAGAACAAACCAAACCACATGGCCGCATTCAGTCCTAAAAAGAGCGATTGGGTAAAGGTAAAGTTGCCTGCATTGGGTAGCATCGCCATTACCAATACAGCAATAATAGCACCTACCAATAAGTAAGGCTTACGTCTACCTAGGCTGCACCAAGTTTTATCAGAATATTTACCAACTAAAGGTTGCACTAGCATACCCATCAGTGGAGGCAAAATCCAGAAAAACGATAGTTGATGTGGGTCTGCCCCTAGTGTGGCAAAAATACGACTAATGTTGGCACTTTGCAATGCGTATGCAATTTGAACGCCAAAAAAGCCAAAGCTTAAGTTAAAAAGCTTTCCGAACGATAAATTCGTGTTGTTCATACAATTAATATTTAGTTTATAGTTTAAGGTAAGGTTGGATAGGTATTATGGTTTTAAGTCTAGGACGAAGCACGATTTGCTAGGAATTTGAATGGCGTTTGATAGCGAATATTCTTTCCCAGTAGTTACTTCGGTAGCGGTGGTGTACGAACCTATTACCTCTTTGTAACGTTCTAAATTGACGTTTCTTTCTTGGTTATTATTATTGGTAATAACAAGAACCGTTTGTGTCTCGTTGTAGCGAGCGTATACATAAATTCCGTCGTATGGAATGAATTGCTTCATTTTGCCTGTATGCAAGGCTGTTGCACCTTTTCTAAAGTGTAATAAAGAACGTGTATAATTGAAAATATCGTTCTCGATATCAGTACGTCCTTCTGCAGTAAAGGCATCTCTACTATCTTCTTTCCATCCTCCAGGGAAGTCAAAACGGTGGCCTTCGTAATTGCCTGCAATGCCATCAATCATAATTTCGGTGCCCGCATAAAGCTGTGGATAACCACGTGTGGTTAGCAAGTGGGCGATACCCAGTTTAAATTTCTTGGGATCACGTTTTACGGCTGTCGAGAAACGGTCAATGTCGTGATTGTCCAAGAAATTCATAATGTTGTTTACGTCAGGGTAAGCAAAATCTTGTGCATAATGAGCGTAAAAACGAGGTAGACCAAAGTCCCAGCTATCTTGCTCATTAAAGGCTGCATGTAAGTGGTCTTTAAGTACAAAGTCCATTACGCTTGGTAGGTTAGAATCAAAACCATCTTTGTTGTTGTTACCCGATTGGTAATAAGCAATTTCAAGGGGCGATTTAACCCAACATTCACCCACGATGTTGATGTTTGGATACTCGTCTTTGAAACGTTTAATAAATTGAGCAGCCAAGCGAATATCGTTGTAAGGGTAAGTGTCTACACGAATGCCATCTACACTTGCATATTCAATCCACCAAATGTATACTTGCGAAAGGTAAGTGAATAATTCTTTGTTTTCTAGGTTCAGGTCGGGCATGTTGTATGAGAACCAACCTTTTTCTAAAATGGTTTTGTCAATTTCTGCAGCATGTGGGTCGGTCCAAGCAGTCATGCGGTAGTTAGAACCCGTGTATTGAGGCCATTCGTGGAACCAATCTTTAGCAGGTTTGTCTTTGCACCACCAGTGAACACCACCGCAGTGGTTGGGTACAACGTCAATAATCAGTTTTAGGCCATTAGCGTGGCATTCGTCGGCT
>JAZRBL010000012.1:0-20095 GCA_045635045.1 Candidatus Enterocola sp.
GGGTAACGAGCAAAACTACCACTTCCAAGTGTTGTCTATTTTGTTAGACCGTTTGGGCTTTGAGTGGGGTAAAGACTTGGTACACTTCTCTTACGGCATGGTAGAACTACCCGAAGGCAAAATGAAGAGCCGCGAGGGTACCGTGGTGGATGCCGACGATTTGATGGACGAAATGGTGGGTACTGCTACCGAAATTTCAAAAGAATTGGGTAAACTAGACGGTCTATCGCAAGCAGAAATTGATGCCATTTGTACCACCATTGGCTTGGGTAGCTTAAAATACTTTATTTTGAAAGTTGACCCACGCAAAAACATGACGTTCAACCCCAAAGAATCCATCGACTTTAACGGCAATACGGGTTCGTTTATTCAATATGCACACGCTCGTATTCAGTCGGTATTGCGCAAGGCTGCCGAGCTAAACTTGTCGGCTAACTTGGGCGATGTTGCGTTGAACGACAAAGAAATTGCCTTGATTAGTGCGTTGGCATCGTTCCCCGAAGTGGTAAAACAAGCGGGTAAAGATTACAGCCCATCGTTAATTGCCAACTATACCTACGATTTGGTAAAAGAGTACAACCAATTCTACCACGATTACTCTATCTTAAAAGAAGAAGATGCTGCCGTGCGTGCTATGCGCATTGTGCTATCGCGTAACGTGGCTAAAGTAATTAAACAAGCTATGGCTTTGTTGGGAATTGGTGTTCCAGATAAAATGTAGCAGTCCACGCTTTAAAGCGTTCTAAAGAGGCGTCCTCCCATTTGGCGAGCGACGCCTCTACTTTTTCTAGGCTCTTTTCTTGGTCTAATTTGGTTTTAGAAAAGAATTTATCGGCGTAACAGATAAGTTTTTCGTAAATGGTTTGTGGGGCATAGATGCGTCCTGCAGGCAAGGGAAGTCCTTTTTGGGCAATGTAATCTTCGGTAAGCCCTGTGCCTGTATGGCGCTCGGCTATGCGGGCGTGCTCTTCTAGGCCTAAACTACGCAAAATATCGGCTCCTAAATAGCCGTGGCAAATGTAGGGATGGGTGCCGTAGCAATGAATGCCCGCTGCATCGCATTGGGTAACGCCAATGTCGTGCAAGAGGGCAGCCTCGTAGATAAAATCCTCGTTTAAAGCCCATTCGGGGTGCAAGCGTGCTATTTGCAAGGCTTTTTGAGCCACGCTGTTGCCATGGCTCCAAAGAATATCAAACAAGGCTTGGTTGTCTTGGCAATGCTGTTGTAATATTTCGCTAACGTTTATCATTGACACAGGCTGCGTACTATTTTATTATCCTTACTTTTGGGAGAATGCTCGTCACTGTTTAGCACTTCAACCGCTTTTTGAACCGTATGGTCGTTTTGGTTGATAATGGGGTAGAAACCTACCTCGCCTAGTACGTTGCGTGAAATGTAGGCTTGTATGCTGTTTACAATGAGCGCTTCTGATTGCTTAAATTCTTTGTCATTGCGGGCAATTCCCTTTTGTTCGGCAAATTGGAAAAATTCTTCTAAGTACGATGTGGTAGCTAAATAAGCTTGTAAACTTTCCCAGTTTTTATACTGCTTTAAGGTATTCCTGTTTTTGTCGGTATAGGCAAAGCAGAAGTTATAAAGTGCCATTGAATTGGTTACTTGCATATAGTAGGGGGTGTATTGGGTGGTATCTTGTCCTACAAAATAATCGGGCATAATGCCACCGCCACCGTACACTTTACGTCCCAAACTGGTGTAGTAAACCACCGAGTCGTTTTGTACAATGCTGTCTTGCACAAAAAACTCGCCGTGATTATATCGGTTATTAATATCGTTGTTATACTCTTCTTGTTTGCCCAATTCGTAAGGTTTTTGAATACACCTGCCCGATGGGGTGTAGTAGCGAGCAATGGTGATTCTAAGCTCAGAATTATCCGATAATGTGCGTTTTTGTTGTACCAAGCCTTTACCAAACGATCGGCGACCAATAATCCATCCTCTGTCGTGGTCTTGAATAGCGCCTGCAAAAATTTCGCTAGCAGAGGCAGACCATTCGTTGATGAGTACGCAAATGTCGTTGTTCTTAAAATGCCCACTGCCGTCGGCATAAAGGTCTTCGCGTTGATAGTGTCGGCCTTCTGTATAAACAATTAACTCGTTTTTTTGCAAAAACTCGTTAATCATGTAAATGGCAGCATGCAAGTAGCCTCCCGAGTTGTTTCTAAGGTCGATAATAAATTTTTGGCAATCATGCTTTTTGCGTAGCAACATCAGCTCGGTTAAAAACTCGTTGTAGGTATTGGCGCCAAATTGGGTTACTTTGATGTAACCAATGCCAGGGGCAATGGCATAGC
Organism: Candidatus Enterocola sp.; assembly: GCA_045635045.1. GTDB lineage: Bacteria > Bacteroidota > Bacteroidia > Bacteroidales > Paludibacteraceae > Enterocola. The sequence goes on from JAZRBL010000012.1 coordinate 2,314, forward strand.
CCGGTTCTACACTTTTTACAGGAATATCGTCGCGCGTAATGGTGTAGTCCCAAATTTTGCTAGAACCCACGTGCTTAATTCCTACTTTTACCGTGGTTCCTTTTTTGCCACGAAGCGTTTTTACTACCTTGTTGTTGCTAAGGTCTTTGCCGGTAAAATTACTGTCGTTTACCATTACAATGCGGTCGCCAGGGCGTAGGCCTTGTTTATCGGAGGGACCACCGGTAATTACATCCACAATCATTACCGTGTCGTTTTGGATGTTAAATTGTACCCCAATGCCACTAAAACTACCTTCTAGCTCTTGGTTAGAACTTTCTACTTCTTCTTTGGGAATGTAGACAGAGTGGGGGTCTAGGTCTGATATAATGGTAGGAATGACGTCTTCGGTAAGCTGATTTCTGTCTATGGTGTCTACGTAGTTGGTTTCTATAAGTTGAAGCACCTCGTTTAGTTTTTGGTACGATGTGCGTTGCGAAAGGTTAATGCTATAGGTTCCTTGTACGTGATTTACCATCAGCATAGCACCCAACAGAAAGCCAACGGCTACACCTAAAAAAATCCAAATGGGGGTAAGGTTTTTATTTCTCATGGTCGGTCATGTCAATTCTACATACTTCAATACCAGCACGTTCTAATAGGTCTAGGCCATCTGTAATGTGGTATTCGTCGCTGTAAACTACGCGTATAATGCCTGCTTGAATAATGAGTTTGGCGCACTCGATGCAGGGCGAAGTGGTGACGTACATAGTAGCGCCTTCGCTGCTGTTGTGCGAGCGCGCAATTTTGGTAATGGCATTGGCCTCGGCGTGCAATACGTAGGGTTTGGTCTTGAAATCGTCGTTTTCGCAAATGTTTTCAAAACCACAAGGGGTGCCGTTGTAGCCATCCGATATAATCATGCGGTTTTTTACCATTAGTGCACCTACTTTACGGCGCTCACAGTAAGAATTTTCGGCCCATACGTATGCCATACGCATATAGCGTTTATCGAGTTGTTCTTGTTTTGTCATAAAATTAGTATCTTTGTGCACAAAGATACTAATTTTAGTCGCAAGTCGCAAGTCGCTGATTCGCCTAACCGCATCACCGCATCAACAATATGCAAAGAATCCTATACATCATCGCAGCCCTGTTATTGGTGGCATGTACCCGTCCCAGTGTTTATCGCAACGATAGTGGAAGGGTGTTTGGTACCTATTATAAGGTAGTTTACTTTGCTAATAATGATTTGCACGATGGTATTGTGGCATCGATGCAACGTGTTAATGCCTCGTTGTCTACTTTTGATAGCACCTCTATAATAGCACGCATTAATAGGAACGATACCACGGTGGTGGTAGATTCACTCTTTGCCTTGTTGTTTGAAAAAGGACAGTTTATTGCTGCTCAAACCAGCGGGGCTTTTGACATTACCGTAGCTCCTTTGGTAAATGCTTGGGGCTTTGGTTTTGACCCCCAAAAACAGTTTGATGAAGCTAAAATAGATAGCATTAAGCAGTTTGTAGGTTTTGATAAAATAGCTTTGGTAGAGGGACGCTTGCAAAAAGCAGACAGTAGGGTACAATTGGATGCCAGTGCCATAGCCAAGGGCTTGGGGTGCGATGTGGTAGCCCATTACTTGCAAAGCCAAGGGGTAGAAAACTTTTTGGTCGACATAGGTGGCGAAATGGTGGTAAAAGGTAAAAATCCACAGGGTGGACCTTGGCGTGTGGGTATTCAGCAGCCCAAAGAAGATAGCATTTTGGTGTCGAACGATGTGGCTGCTATTGTAAAAGCCTCGGACGTGGGCATTGCTACATCGGGCAATTATCGACAATTTTACTACCAAGGCGATAAAAAAATATCGCACACTATAGACCCTAGAGTGGGGCAACCTTGCCATCATAACCTGTTGAGTGTTACCGTTATAGCCCCCGATGCCATGCAGGCAGATGCCTACGCTACGGCTTTTATGGTATTGGGCGATAAGGATAGCATTGAAGCGGTAGCCAATGCCAATAAGTTGGCGGTTTATTTGCTGTATGCCCAGAATGATAGCATTGTTCCTGTTTATAACCCAGCTTTTAAACCCTATTTGGTACGATAATTAGTACAAGAAATAGCCGGCAATGCCGCTTACTACCAACAAAAATATGGGGTTTACTTTTAAAAGTGAACAGATGGCTACTACGCCAAAAATGATGTAGCTAAAGATATCAATAAAGTTTTCGCTATTGGCCAAGAGCAGAGCGGCCGACGCAATGAGTCCTAATACTACGGGACGAATACCCTGAAAGGCATATGCTACGTAGGGGTTGTTTTTTATTTTTCTTAGCCCGATTACCACCAAACAGACCAATAAAAAGGGGCCTAGGCAAGAGGCTAAGGTGGCTATTGCTGCCCCCAATACGCTGCCTGTTGCGCTATAACCTACGTAGGTGGCGCAGTTAATGGCAATGGGGCCAGGTGTTACCTGAGAGATGGCCATAATGTCGGTAAACTGGGCTACCGTAAGCCATCCATGGTTGTATACCACCTCGTCTTGAATCAGTGCGGCAATGGCATATCCTCCGCCAAAGCCAAACAATCCAATTTTAAAGAAGGTCCAAAATAGCACTAGGTATAAACTCATTGTTTTCTGTTTTTAATAAGGTTATACACAATGCCCCCTATAGCTGCCAGTAGAATAATGAGGATGGGCGATACGTTGGCTTTCCATACGGCTAGTGCAGCTACCACCGGAATAAGGATGGTTTTGTACGTAATGCCCGTTTTTTTGCCCAATCTAACCAGGGGAGCTACAATAAGGGCCACTACGGCAGGACGGATGCCTTTAAAAATTTTTTCGATGGTAGGGTGGTCTTGCACATCGGTAAAAACAATGGCCAGTAGCAAGATAATAACAAAAGAGGGAAGCGCTGTGCCTATGGCCGCAACCATGGCACCCAGCGTCCCTCTTAATTTGTATCCAACGTAAACCGACGAGTTAATAGAAATAGGGCCAGGTAGGCTTTGTACCGTGGCAAGCATGTCTACAAAATCGGTTTCCGATAACCATTTTTTTTTGGTAACCACCTCTTGTTCTATGACCGATATCATAGCATAGCCTCCACCAAAGGTGAAGGCTCCTATTTTAAAGAATGCTATGAATAAGTCTAGTATCATATTCGATTAACCGATTAGTCGATTAGTCGATTAGTCGTCGCGAAGCGACTATTTATTATTTTTAATCCAGTTGAAGGCATTCACAAATGCTTCCACCCAAGGAGTAATCTCATCTTGGCGGCCTGCAGGATAGTGCGCCCATTGCCATGGGAAAATAGCACGTTCCAAGTGAGGCATCATGGCCAAGTGACGACCATCGGCCGAGCAAATACCCGCTGCGTTATAGTCAGAACCGTTGGGGTTAGCTGGATATCCTGCGTGGGTATATTTAGCAATGATGTTGTAATTTTCTTCGCCCATAGGAAGCGAGAATTTACCTTCGCCGTGCGCTACCCAAATACCCAAGCGGCTGCCCGATAGGCTACCAAACATAACCGAATTGTTTTCTGGAATGGTTAAGCCCACAAAGTTCGACTCAAATTTGTGCGAGTTGTTGTGAAGCATGCGAGTGCGTTTTTCGTGTTCAGGATTTACAAGGTTCAATTCTACCATCAATTGGCAACCGTTGCAAATACCCAAACTTAAGGTGTCTTTGCGAGCATAGAAGTTATCCAACGCTTTTTTGGCTTTTTCGTTGTACAAGAAACCACCGGCCCAACCTTTGGCGGTAGCCAAAACGTCCGAGTTAGAGAAACCACGGCAGAATACAATCATGTTGATGTCTTCTAGGGTTTCGCGGCCAGTTGCCAAGTCGGTCATGTGTACGTCTTTTACGTCAAAGCCAGCTAGGTATAGCGAGTAAGCCATTTCGCGTTCGCCGTTGGTACCTTTTTCGCGAATAATGGCAGCTTTAATGCCACTTTCGGCGTGTGGGGTTTGCAACTTAAATTGCGATAGTTGGCCAGTGAACGACGAAAGGATGTTCAAATCCAATGCTTGGTTTTTGTAGTTTTCAAAACGTTCTTTAGCGCAAACTTCGCCGCTTTGTTTGCGGTCTAGCAAGTACGATGGACGGTACCATACGTCGCGAAGCTCGTCAATGTTGAAGGTGTATTTTTCGTCGTCTTTTACAACAATTACGCTGCGTTCTTCAATGGGGTAACCAATTTTAGCAAAGCCAATGCCGTTTTCGGTAAGCAATTTTTCTACCTCGGTATTGTTTTTGGTTTGGATAAACACCCCTGGGTTTTCAGAGAACAACAACTTAACGGTGTCTTTTTCGGCAAGCGACGAAAGGTTGATGCACAAACCGCCTTTGGTGTTGGCAAAGGTCATTTCTAGTAGGGCAGTAATCAAACCACCTTCAGAAATATCGTGACCCGCCATAATGTAATCTTTAGCAATCAACTCTTGGATGCTGTTAAAGGCATCGGCAAAGTATTCTGGGTTTTGAACGGTAGGAACTTCGTTACCAATTTTGCCCAAGCATTGGTACAATACCGAACCACCTAGTTTTAGGTTGTCGAAAGAGAAGTCGATGTAGTAAATAGAGCTGTTTTTGTCGTTTTTAACCACAGGGCTTACTACTTGTTTTACGTCGGCCACTTCGGCGCCAGCCGAGATGATAACGGTACCAGGAGAAAGTACTTTTTTGTCGCCGTATTTTTGGGTCATCGACAAGCTGTCTTTACCGGTTGGGATGTTGATGCCTAGGCTACAAGCAAAGTCGCTACATGCTTCAACGGCTTTGTACAAACGAGCATCTTCGCCTTGGTTTTTGCAAGGCCACATCCAATTGGCCGGAAGGGAAACGCTTTCGATGCCGTTGGGAAGACGCGCCCAAACAATGTTGGTAAGTGCTTCTGCAATAGAAAGAACCGAACCGGCTTCGGGGTTGGCAAGGGCTGCCAAGGGCGCGTGGCCAATGGATGTGGCAATACCTTCTTTGCCACGGTAGTCCAATGCAACTACACCCAAGTCGTTCAATGGCAATTGCAATTCGCCAGCACATTGTTGACGAGCAATTTTACCGGTTACCGAACGGTCTACCTTGTTGGTTAACCAGTCTTTACATGCCACGTGTTCCATGCTCAACACTTGTTTTACGTAGTTGTAAATATTGGCAGTGCTGGTAGCAGCGTTAGCAAAATTAGCTTCTACGGTGTTGTCGTTAATGATGGTTCTTGGTGGTTTACCAATCATGTAATCCAAACGTAGGTTAATGGGTTTTTCGCCGTCGGCTTGTTCAAATACAAAGTTCATGTCGCCCGTGGTTTCGCCTACAACGTACATAGGAGAACGTTCGCGGTCGGCAATGCGGTTAATAAGTGCCAAATCTTCTTCTTTTACTAGCAAGCCCATACGTTCTTGGCTTTCGTTACCAATAATTTCTTTGGCCGAAAGGGTAGGGTCGCCAATAGGAAGTTTGCTCATGTCAATTTTACCGCCAGTGCTTTCTACCAATTCCGACAAGCAGTTTAAGTGACCGCCTGCACCGTGGTCGTGAATAGAAACAATGGGGTTGTTATCGCTTTCTGCTAAGGTACGAATAACGTTAGCAGCACGTTTTTGCATTTCGGGGTTGGCACGTTGTACGGCGTTGAGCTCAATGGCGTTGGCGTATTGACCGGTATTAACCGACGATACAGCGCCACCACCCATACCAATGCGGTAGTTGTCACCACCTAATACCACTACTTTTTCGCCCACTTCGGGTTCGCCTTTTAGGGCGTCGCGTTGGGTACCAAAACCAACACCACCGGCTAGCATAATTACTTTGTCAAAGCCGTATTGTTTGTTGTCTTCTTCGTGTTCAAAGCACAAAAGCGAACCGCAAATAAGGGGTTGACCAAATTTGTTACCAAAGTCTGAAGCACCATTGGATGCTTTGATAAGAATTTGTTCGGGAGTTTGGTACAACCAGTTACGCTCTTTGATGCTTTCTTCCCAACTTTTACCAGCTTCGCAGCGTGGATACGAGGTCATGTACACAGCAGTACCTGCAATAGGCAAACTAGCTTTACCACCGCCTAGACGGTCGCGAATTTCGCCACCTGTACCGGTTGCAGCGCCGTTAAAAGGTTCTACGGTAGTAGGGAAGTTGTGGGTTTCGGCTTTTAAAGAAATAACCGATTGTATTTTTTTGATTTCAAAGAAGTCGGGTTTGTCGCCGCTTTTAGGGGCAAATTGTTCAATTTCGGGGCCTGCATTAAAGGCAACGTTGTCTTTGTAGGCCGATACCAAGGTATTAGGATTCGTTTCGGAAGTTTTTTTGATGAGTTTGAACAACGATAGCTCTTTTTCTTCGCCATCGATGATGTACAAACCATTAAAAATTTTGTGACGGCAGTGTTCCGAGTTTACTTGCGAGAAACCAAACACTTCGCTGTCGGTTAGTTTACGACCCAATTTTTCGGCAATGCCGTTAAGGTAGGCCATTTCGTCGGGGTTAAGGGCCAAACCTTCTTGTTCGTTGTACGCTTCAATGTCGTCGATGTAAACAATAGGGTCGGGTTGTTTGTTAATGGTAAATAGATCTTGGTCAAGACCTTCGTATTTACGTTGCAACATAGGGTCGAACGACGCATCGCCCGCATTAGGATAATATTCTTCAATGCGCTCAATACCGCTAATGCCCATGTTTTGGGTAATTTCTACGGCATTGGTACTCCAAGGGGTAATCATTTCGCGACGTGGACCAATGTAACTGCCCACAAGGGTATTTTCTTCTAGTAAAGTGGCGTTGTCGAACAACCAAACTAGTTTGTTAATGGTTTCGGCAGAGAAAGCTTCTTTGCTTTGAACTGCTAAAATGTTGTTACTCTGTGTTTTAAAGAATACTATCATGTCTTTTTATTTTAAAGTACGCAAAGGTAGTAAAAATAGTCTAAAGTCACAAGTCTAAAGTCAAAGGTCACAAGTCGCAAGTCATTTCTCATTTATCTTGTACCACTTTAGTTCCTTGCCTTCGGTTACTACTAGGCAGGGCGATGAGTAGGGCTTAAGCGTGCCAAAGTAGGCCAGTGGGGTGTCGCTGGCAAAAATTTGGTAGGCTTGGCGCTGACCTACTAGGTTGTAGATAATCCAACATTGTTGTTCGCTTTCGTAAGCAGCCATAATGCTTTTGTGCATTAAAAGAGTAGGGTCTTTGCCGCCTACAATGTTGGTGTCGCGCAGGTAGATGTTCAAATCGCGGTCGTAAACGTCTAGCCCTTGCTTATCGAGGTAAATATAGTAGTTGCCGTGGTTGCCTTTAAACAAGGTAAACAGGTGATGCTCACTGTATTTTTTTATCGATACTTGTTGTACATCGTTGGGGTAGATGTATTGAATATCTCCTTGTGGAGTGGTGCATATAAAGCGTTGGCTAGATCCTAATTCGTCGTGGTAAAAGAACCCGTTGGGGGCTTTTTTTATGCTGTTGTTGGCGTGAATGCGTTCTTCGCCTTTGCGGTTTAAAAAGTACGATTTTTTAATATCGAAGGTAACCAAAAAGTCTTTTCCTTTTAGGTTTACATATTGCACAGGACGTATGGTTCCTAGGTTGTTGGCTTTAAAGTTCCAATCGTTGGGCGATGTGCCGTCGGCTTTAAGTAGCAATATGTTTCCGTCGGTGGTAGGTACAAAGAATCGGTAGTTGCGGTTGTTGTCGTAGTCGCAAACGGTAAGGCTGCTACTGGCTTCTTTTTTTAGTTTTTTGGGATAACCGCTAAGTAGGTTGCCGTTTCGGTCTATAATAACCAACAAGTTTTGGGTAACAAATGCCATTTGTAGCTTGTTGTTTTTGAATAAATCTACTTGATAAATGTTGCCTACAATGCGTTCGCTTAGGGTTGTTTTCCATAAAATTTTGCCCGACGCGTCTAGTAAGTACAGTTGGTTATGGCTGTCTTGGATGGCAATTTCGTTTTCGCCGGTATAGTGGTTTTTTACCAGCTGTGGCGCTATTACGGCAGGGTAGTCGAGTGTAGCGGTACAAATGGGTTTTTGTGCGCTGATGGTTCTTTTTTTACTGGGTGTGCGTTTTTCTTCTTGGGGCTCTTGAGGCGCTGCTTCGTTGTCGGTCTGCATCGCTTCGCTATCGGTTGCAATGTCTTCTCCGCTGGCCTGAATGTCGTCGGCATACGTAAGGGTGCTATCTTCTGCTAGCGGCATTTCGTCGGGCAGTTGCGTGCTATCTTCGGTGGCTAAAAGCGCTTGATCGTCTACTTCCATTACCTTGTTGTATTGCAAAAATAGGTGCTGAAAAGTTTTGCCAGAAAGGTCGTTTTCTGTTTGTAGACAGAATGTAGAAAAGTTTTTCCACAAACTTTGGGTTTGTGTTACCCATTGCAATAAATCTTCTGTTACAAATTGGTTGGCATTGCGCACCATATACGGAATGTTTACGTACATCGATACATTCGATTCGGTAAGCAGGGTTTTGTTGGCATCCTGAAAGTTGGGTGCGCATTGCAGGGTTTGGGTATTGGCTTTGCGCGATGCTATGTAGTCGACAAACCTGGCCGATGGGGCAATGATGAGTTTGTCGCCTGTAATGGCCATGTATTCTTCTACTAAGGTGTAGTCGCTGCCAAACACGCATCCTGCAAAACCATTGCTGGCAAATTGGTAGATTTTGGTGCCGCCTATGGTGCGTGTACTGGCTCCGTATCCCATTTCTTCTACCATGCTTTGCAGTTTTTCTTCTGCTTGCTGGGGCTCAATTAGTTTTACCAACACAAATGGGCCCATGGGCGAGCAACCGTAGGCAATTTCGCCACCAAAATAGTTTTCAAAAAACACCATGGGGCTCTCGCCGGTGGGGGTTTCTAGCTCTATACCATCGGTTTTTATGGGCATGTCGTCGTGCTGCTCGGCGTATAGATCTAGCATGGTTAGGTAATTATCTAGGTTGCTTAGTGCTAGGTGTTTAAAAAAATAGGTGTTGTACGGCATTTTGTTCACCAGCGTGTTTTTGCTGGTTTCTTGCCCTTCTATTAGGGTGGTGTAGTGGAGGTTGTTTTTTTTGCTAGCAAAGCCGTTAAAAATAAGTTTGTCGCCTTCTATGATGCCGTCAAAACAGCACCAATCGGCGTATAATTTCCAGGCAGAAAATAGGTGATAGCCTTGCTCGGTAAACTGACTTAGCAAATTATCGCATACTATTTCCATGTTAAAGACCCAATTAAACACGGCTTGTTTGCCTGCAGTTTTTAAAATTTCTTGGAAAGCATAATCGCTGCTCATGGCCGATTTGCCTGTTTTTATTTGGGCTATGGATTGACTTACAATGTTTTTGCTTGTGCCGGTTAAAAAGATGCCTTGTTCGTAGCCAAAGTAGTACCCAGCACTTACTTGTTGAAGCATAATTTGTTCCAGTTGTTTCCATTCGTCGGTCGATATTTGGCCAAACCACAAGTGTTCTGACGACTGGTCTTCTTGGATAAAACTAGCCATGTAAAAGGTTCTGTTATGAAGCAAGGTTTTTACCGCTTGGTTGTTCTCTTTAATAGAATCTAGGTGGGTAATAAGTTGGTTTATTTGCTGAAAGGCTGCTAGTTTGCTAACGTCTTGCCAATAGCTGTTGTTGTATAGCAATGCGCTGCTAATAGAACCGGCATTGTTGATGCGTATAAGGCTGTACGGACGCTCCGATAGGGCCGTAAAAACGTCCACTTCTTTAGATACCGTGGTAGATTTAATAGAGAAGAAGCCCCAAACCGAAAAAGCTAGGGCTAAAAGGGCCAGTGCTATGATTAAAAATTTTTTCATACGTTATATTTAAAAGCTATATCCCACACCAAACTCGGCAAATTCAACTTTCTGTAGGTGGGTTTTAAAACTTACGTTTACTAAAAAATGAGGAGTTATGTGGTATTTTACACCAATTCTAAAGTAGTTCCATCCGTCTTCGTCTTGTATATCGTAACCATAAAATAAGCCTTTTTTAATGGGTTCGCCTTTCCCATTTAGGGCATCCAAGGCCTTATCGCTGGGTTCCATGTTTTTAATGGGGTCGTACAAATAAATGCCTACGTGTGCAAAAATACCCACTTTGCCAATGGTAAGTTCGTTGGCAATGTTAAACCCTAAGCGTAGCTTGTTGGCTATGTTGTTGTCGGGTGTGCAGGTGCGTTTAAATTTGGTAAACTCGTTGGTCCATTGATAGGTTCCGTTTGGGTCGGGTGCTACGGTTTGTTGGTAAGCATCGTCAAAAAATAGGTCAAAACCAGCGCCTATGCGGTGTTGACGGCAAGTGTGGTAGTATCCTTCTAGGTTCAAACTAGCGCATCCAAAGTATTGTGTATCTTGGTAATAGAGTTTTTTGGCTCCGCCCGATACAATGACTTCTCCGCTCCATCTTTTTAGTGGTGATTTGGATTCGGTCACTGAGCTAGATTCGGTCACTGAGCTTGTCGAAGGGTTAGCTGAGTTAGGAGTTAGGAGTGAGGAGTTAGGAGTTATTTCTTTGTTGATTAAGTATTTTAAGCCTAAGTATCCATTAAACATATTAAGTCCGCCGTTGGGTTGGGCAAGGCTGGCGCTAGAAAAGTGGTTGTACATAATATCGGCCGTTAAGGCTACGTTTTTGTGTACTTTTACATCCAAACTAACCCCTGCCGATATGGCAAAATTAACAGGGCCACCAATGGCAAAATTATAGTCGCCCGCCTTTTGTTTAATGCTTCTGGGGTCGGCCATGGCTGCTTCTACGTCGCAGGGCTTGGTGGCAAATCCCAAACCACCGCCAATTTTGGCATTAAACGATACGGTGTTGTTTTTTACCATAGGAATGCTTACGTAGGGATAAACCCCTATCATTTGTCCGGCCACATTGGGGTTGCCAAGGTCAATTACTTGCAGCGCTAAGCCTACATCGGGGTTGTTAAAGTCTTTGTGCCAATCTTTGCTGCCGTCGGCTCCCCATTCAAAAGCCACTTCGCCACCTAACATAGGGCCTTTGGTTAAGGGCTCTATAATGCTTTTGTCGTGTGGATAAAGGTAACCTCCTATAAATTGAGCTTTTATTTTGTAGGCTGTGTAGGTAGAATCATTAGCCCATGTTGGTAGCGCAAAGGCCAAGCCAATGATGCATGTATAGAGTAATTTTTTCATAATTTAACCCGATTAGTCGATTCGTCGATTTGTCGATTAGTCAATAAAATATTTTTGTTACCTTTGTGCAAAGTTACAAGACACAAAAATAACTTAAAAAATCAAATTAATGTACGCATTGCTAAAAAAAGAGATAGCTGGCTTTTTTTCTACCGCAATAGGATCGTTGGTAATAGGGGTGTTTTTATTGCTAACGGGTGCTTTGCTGTGGTTAATACCCGGCCAAAATAATGTGTTAGATAATGGCTACGCTCAGTTAGATGGTTTGTTTGTTTTAGCGCCATGGGTGTTTTTATTTTTAATACCCGCTGTTACCATGCGTAGTTTTTCTGACGAAAGCAAGCAAGGTACCATAGAATGGTTGCAAACCAAGCCCCTTACACGCATGCAAATAGTATGGGCAAAATACATTGCTAATTTCTTGTTGGTCCTACTGGCTTTGTTGCCTACCTTGGTTTATTTTGTGTCGGTGTGCTATTTAGGAACGTCGTTTGCCAACCTAGATATGGGTGGTTTTTGGGGTTCTTTTATTGGCTTGATACTGTTGGCTGCGGTATACGTGGCCATTGGGGTTTGTGTGTCGTCTTATACCGATAATGCAGTAGTGGCCTTTGTGCTGTCGGCGTTTGCCTGCTTTTTTGCCTACATCGGGTTTGACTTTATGGCTTCGTTGTTTCAAAGTGGGGTGTCGCAAAACCTACTATCGCAAATAGGCATTGCCGCGCATTACGATTCTATAAGCCGTGGTGTGTTAGATTTGCGCGATGTAAGCTACTTTGTAGTGGTGGCTGGCATTATAATTGCCTTTACCTTTAAAAAAGAGTGGAAATGGAAAGATACCACCCTGGTGCCTGCTGCCTTATTGCTTTTGCTGCTGTCGCATTGGATGGTGGTTCGCATCGACTTAACCACAGAAAAACGCTATACCTTGTCTAATCCCACCAAGGCTTTGTTGCGTGAACAAACCAGTCCGCTATCGGTAACGGTGTATTTGGATGGCGATTTGAATATGGGCTTTTTGCGCCTTAAAAAAGCTACCGACGATATGTTGCAAGAAATGGATGTGTATGCCGCAGAGGGTATTAAGGTGCAATTTGAAAATCCGTCGTACGCTAGCTCCGAAAAGCAACGCCAAGAGCAATATGCTAAATTAGAAAAAATGGGGTTGCGACCTATTATGGTGCACGACCGTGACGCAGAGGGCAGAATGCAGCAAAAAGTAGTCTTTCCTTGGGCCGTTGTGTCGGCGGGGTCTCAGTCTATTCCGGTGTTGTTGCTTAAAAATATATCGGGCAAATCGGGCGAAGAAAACTTGAATATATCCATAGAAAATTTAGAGTACGAGCTAACCGATGCCATTCGTATTTTGTCGGCAAAAAAAGTAGAAAAAATAGCTTTTTTAGAAGGACATGGCGAATTAACCGAACCTTACGTGTACGATATTACCACCCAATTGGCACGTTATTATCAGGTAGATAGAGGGGTTTTAGGTACCGATATAGATATGTTAGACCCCTATAAAGTGCTCATTATAGCGCAACCCGATACGGCTTTTTCTGAAACCGATAAGTTTATTATTGACCAATACATTATGAATGGAGGTAGGGTACTTTGGTTGGTAGATGGGGTGGCTACCAATGGCCAAGTAGGCAAGGTAAACGATGTTAATTTAACCGACCAATTGTTTACCTACGGCATCCGTTTGTCGCCTACCTTGTTGTTGGATGTTCAGTGTGCTTTGGTACCCATTAAAGTAGATGGTCAATCGGGTCAATCCGATTTTCAGCCCGCTCCTTGGTATTATTCGCCTTTGTTAATGCCTGTGCCATCGCATGCCATTACGCGTAATTTATCGCCTGTTAAGGCTGAATTTGCCTCTTTTATAGAGTTGGTGGGCGAAGAACAAAATGCGCACATTGCTAAAACGGTGTTGCTTACCTCGTCGCAACATACGGCTATAGAAAAAGCTCCTATGCAATTGTCTACCTCTATCATCAATTTATCGCCAGAGTCGCCTTATTTTGCCTATGCGTATTTGCCCGTGGCGGCTTTGTTTGAGGGTGAGTTTACATCGGTTTTTGCCAACAGAATGAAACCAGCGGGGGTGAATGCCAAGGGCAGAAGCATTATTAAAAAGAGCCGCTCTACCAAAATGATTGTAGTGGCCGATGGGTCGTTGATAGCCAATGAGTTAAGAGGCTTTGGCGAAGGCTACGAGCCCTTGCCTTTGGGGTATGATTCGTACATGAATCAGCAGTTTGGCAATGGTAATTTTGTGGTAAATGCGGTGAATTATTTGGCCGATGACGAGGGATGGTTGCAATTGCGCAACAGGCAAATAACCTTGCGCATGCTGGATAAACAAAAGATATCGACTCAAAGAATGCAATGGCAAATAATGAATATGGTTTTGCCTTTGGTTTTGTTAATAACTTTTTCTGTTGGTTATCAAATTATTAGACGTAAACGATACGCAAAATAACGTTTGCAATTGTTTGTTAATAAAAAATCACTAACTTTGACGGATGCTTGTTGCTTGTCACTTGTCACTTGTCAATTTAACAACAGACCACAATCAACGCATCAACACATCAACAAATTAACTATTCATCGAATAATATGAAATTTACCTGTTCTTCTGCACAACTAGCCGAACGCGTTCAAGTAATATCGCGCGTTTTGGGCAATAAAAATACCAATCCGGTATTTAACTTTTTGTATTTCTCTATTAAAGAGGGTATGCTTACCATTGTAGGTTCTGACGGAGATACCTCGTTGTCTGGGACGCTACAAGTTGACGATGCCGAAGGCAATGTTGATATTCTTTTGTTGGGCAACCAAATTTGCGCTATTTTACCCAAATTGGGCGACCAACCCCTTACCTTTACTATAGACGAACGTAGCTATTCGGTAGAAATTACTACCCTAGGTGGTAAATACAATTATATTGGCCAGTCGGCAGCAGAATACCCACAAGCTAAACAATTGGATGCTAGCCGTACGGCAGAGCTGTCGTTGGATGTGGCTACCTTGCAAAAAGGCATTGCTCATACCGCTTTTGCTACTTGCGACGACGATTTGCGCCCCGTTATGCAAGGTATTTACGTAGATATGACCCCCGATGGCCTTAATTTTGTAGCTACCGATGCCCGTCAATTGGCTTTGTATCAAATTACCGATAAAACTTTCTCGGAACCTGCTAGCTTTATTATGCCAGGCAAAACGGCCAATACCCTAAAAACCTTGTTGGCCAAAGAACAAGGCGATGTGCGTATCTATTTTGACGGTTCTGCTTTGCTTATCCAAACCGCTAATTACCGCATGGTGGCACGTTTGATAGAAGGTCGTTTCCCTAACTACAAAGCCGTTATTCCACAAGAAACCGTTATGTCGGCCATTATCGATACCGATGGCTTTAAAATGGCGTTCGATAGGGTTTCGTTGTGTGCTTCCGATAATAATTTGGTACGCATGCGTTTTGAAGAGGGTAGGGTATCGTTGCTAAGCCAAGATATCGACTTCTCGTTGTCGGGCGAAGAATCGTTGCCTTGCCAATTTAGTGGAACAGGCATCGAAATTGGTGTAAAAGCAAAATACATGACGGGTATTTTGCAAAACTTGTCGTCCGATCAAGTAGAAATTAAGTTGATTGACGCTACTCGTCCCATGTTGTTGCTTCCTGTAACCCAAAGCGAAAACACCAAAACAACCATGTTGTTAACCCCTATGACGTTGTAATATGAAACTGAATCTAAAAAATCCTATCATTTTTTTTGATTTAGAAACTACGGGGTTGGATATTGCCAAAGACCGCATTGTAGAAATTGCCTACATAAAGGTGTATCCCAACGGCAACGAAGAATCGTTTACCTATCGCATCAATCCCGAAATGCCTATTCCTGCCGAATCTACGGCTGTGCACGGCATTACCGATCAGGATGTAGAGGATTGCCCCACCTTTAAGCAGATGGCTAAAAAAATAGCAGACGACTTTAGGGGGGCAGATATGGCAGGGTATAACTCGGCTCGTTTTGATTTGCCCATGTTGGCCGAAGAATTTTTGCGCGCCGATGTGGACATCGATTTGTCGACCCGTAAAATGGTAGACGTACAAACCATTTTCCATAAAAAAGAACAACGCACCTTGTCGGCCGCTTATAAATTCTATTGCGAAAAAGATTTAGTAGACGCACATGCCGCTATGGCCGATATCAAGGCTACTTACGAGGTATTAAAAGCGCAGTTGGGTCGCTATCAAGATTTGCAAAACGATATAGCCTTTTTGTCAGAATACACTTGCACTAGCAAAAATGTCGATTTTGCAGGTCGCATTGTGTACAACGAAAAGGGGGTTGAGGTTATTAACTTTGGCAAGTACAAAGGTCAAGCTGTGGCCGATGTGTTGCAAAACGATCCTGGCTACTATGGATGGATTATGCAAGCCGAGTTTCCTCTTACCACCAAACAAGCTTTTACACGTTTGTTGCTTAAAACCAAATAAATATTGCACATCCTTGTAGTTTGTGTGCAAGTTGTTGGATTTTAAATTTAACAATTGAAATAAAAAACTCTATTTCTTCTACGAAATGGAGTTTTTTTTATGCTTTTTTTAGAAAATAAGCTAAATTTGTAAGCTTAACACATTGTATAAAAGAAACAAAAAAATAATAAATACAAATTCTATGAAAAAACATCTACAAAAATCGTTGCGTCTGTTACTATGGATGGCAATGTTAGGTTTTGTGGCGCCTATCTCTGTTGTGGCAGCAGATTGTTACATTGCAGGAAGTTTCAATGGCTGGAACTCAACTAGTACAAAATTGACTCAAAATGGTAGTCAGTATGAGCTTACCCAACAATTTGATGCTGGTACACAGTTCAAAATTGTGTACAACGGCAACTGGTATGGCTACGATGCTGTAAAAGGGGGTAACGAACTTGTTACATCTGCCGATGGAGCAAATAAAAACATCCAAATCAATTCTACCGGATGTTATGGTTTGTTTTTCAAAAGCAATGGCGAATTATACATCACTCAACGCGACGACTGTAGCGCTGGTTATTCGTTGTGGGGGTTTGATATTTTGTACCAAGAGGGCGATACCAAAAAATGGTCATCGACCAAAGGCAGTGCCGATGCTTGGGACGGTAACTTTATATCGACCAGTGGCGATAACGAGGTGTACGATATGGGCGTTATCAAAAGAGGCGCCAGATTCATTGGTTTTCGCTTTTACACCAACGAAAATGGCAAATCGGTAGATGGCGCCAATGTAATTTGGAAAAACCTAACCGACGAGCACGATGCCATTGAAGGTTCTAACTATGGTAAATGGAGCTCGAATGGTTCACAATCGGGTACACACGGAGGAACCGACGAAGTATGGCACGAAACGGGTTGTAAGAATAAGTTCTTGGGCTACGATAACGGTACCTACTCTTTTTACTTGATTTTTGAATTAAAGGTAAATGGAAGCGAAAAAGCCTTGGTACGTACCATTACCGTAAACTATACCATCAATGAGTTTGACTTGACGACCGATTTACAAGGACCTGCATACGTAGGCGATGTGGTCAACCTAACGGTGAGCGGTGGTACAGCTCCTTACACGTGGCAACAATCGGACGATGAGGTTTCTTGGAGCACCTTGAGTGGAGCGTCAGGAACCACTTATGCGCACAAGGTGGTAGATAAAACCTTTATAAGAGTGGTGGATGCCGATGGTAAAATTACCAATGTGGTAGAAATTGCGCCTTCTATTAAGTGCGACCCTGCTAATACCATTGTAGTTTTTAAAGAAGATTTTGGCACCTTGCCCGATGTAGACGCAAGGGCTAGCTATAGCAAGCAAAACGTAGCCGTTCCTGGCACTACCATTACCTATAGTGCATCGGTTCCTTATACGGCCGAAACCACAAGTTGTGCGGCTATGACCAACGAAGGTTACTATTCGGTATTGGCCAACCCTCGTAACGCAGGTTGCGGTACCAATGTAAACCAAGGGGTAACCAATTGCAATTGTTACAATAGTTCCGAAAGATGGTATCGCGTAACAGAAGACCATACCCCAGGCGATACAAACGGGGGTATGTTGATGTATAACTGTGCCGATGGTACATCTAAAACAGACGTGTTGTACGAATGTACCATTAACGGCATTTGTGCTAATACCTACATTAATTTTTCTGCTTTTGTAACGTGTGCCAATACGGGTCGTAGTGGTAATATTCCTATCGAAGCAGAATTTAAGTTGTTCAATGCCGATACGGGTGCTGAACTGTCTACATCGCCTGTAACCAACATCGGATTGAACGAAGAATGGAAAGAAATTTCGGCTATGTTCAACTCGGCAGATGCTACTCGTGTAAAAATTCAACTCATCAACAAGGCCGATGCCGGGCAAGGTAACGACTTGTTGTTTGACGATATGATGTTGAGCGTATGTACGCCCGAAGCAGACTTGGTGTGCAGCGACCTAACATCGACCGAAAAAACCATTGTAAGAGGCGAATCGGAAACCTTGACAGCCGAAATCTTGTCGGGTATTATGTCGAATCCATTTTATTTGTGGCAATACCGCACCAATAAAAGCAACTGGTTGCCATTGGGTGATCCTCAACAAAATTTGGAGAAGTTAACGGTGACTCCCGAAACAAC
>JAZRBL010000013.1:0-6917 GCA_045635045.1 Candidatus Enterocola sp.
CAGAGTATTTACCGTTGGCGCAATTCGGATTGGCGTATTTTGGCTAATATAGACCAAGATTTTACCCCACAATTTAGTTTGCGTCATTTCCCCGAAATAAAACCGAGCGACAAAAACAAACCTGTCACCACCAATTGGCGAAGTTATAAAGATATTGTGACCTTTAACAATGCCTTTTTTGCGCATTTTCCACAAGTGTTTGAATCGGTTAAGGGTAACGAGTTGTTGTTGCAAGCCTACCAAGATGTGGCGCAAGCAGTGGCACCCAAACACCAAGATAAACAAGGATTGGTGCAAATTCAATGGAAGCCTGCCGAAGAAAAGAGAAACAACTTAGAAAAATATGAAATGTGGTTGCGACCCCAACTGCTAGCTTCCATACAACAAGTGTTGGACAAGGGTTATTCTTACAAAGACATTGCCATTTTAGTAGAAAAAAATAAGTTTGGTGTTATTGTAGCCAATTGGTTGTTGGAGGAGGATATTCCTATTATCTCGTCCGAGTCGTTGTTGCTATCGCAGTCGCCTGCTATAAGGTTGTTGGTGGCGGTGATTCGTTTGTCTTGCTCTACCCAACCCGATAAAGAAAATAAGCCCAATGCAGAGGCGCGTATTGTGGGTATGATTCACAATGTGTCTGACGAAGAAAAAAAATCCTTGGCTTCTGCTATGCAATTGCCTTTGTTTGAAGCTGTTGAATGTTATATTCAGATTTTTAAACTCAACGATAATCCCGAAAATTCGGCATACTTACAAGCCTTTCAGGATATGGTTTCTAGTTTTGTAAACCATAGTTATCCTGATGCGCAAACCTTTATTGAGTGGTGGGATAGAAAAGGGTTTAAAACCAAATTGCCCGCTAACGAACAGTTAGATGCTGTACAAATTGTTACCATTCACTCTTCTAAAGGACTGGCTTACCCTATTGTTATGATGCCATTTTGCCGAGGTGAGATTTATTTTTCGGGTAAAGACGCTAACTTGTTGTGGTGCAAAACCGATCATACCGATTTTAGCGAGTTACCAGTGGTGCCCGTTGAATGCAAATCGTCGTTGGAAAAAACGGTTTTTGCACAAGATTACCAAGAGGAGCATTTGTACGAAACCATCGATTTTGTCAATAAATGGTACGTAGGTTTTACCCGTGCCGAGCATGCCTTGTATGTTTTTTCTGAGCACATAAAATCGTACTCAGATAAGGATAAAGGTGCTGTGTTGTATAAAACGGCCCAGTCAATTACCGAGGCATTGGAAAAAGAATTGGATGTTAAATGGGATAGACTTTCTGAGGGCGGTGATTGTATGAAAGTAGGTGAACTGCCCCAAAAAGCAAAGGATACAAAAAATACTGTTCAGGAGTCGGTTACGATGCCTTATTATTCAAAATCGTATCAACAAAAAGCCCTTCATCTCCGATTAAAAGCGCAAAGTACGGAACAACAACGTTTGGGTAATACTTTGCACCAACTCATGCAGTTTATTCAAACCCACGATGATGTAGAAAAAGCCATTGCCAAAACCGTTCGTATGGGCATGTTATTGTCCAATCAAATAGAATGGGCGCGTAAAGAGGTGGCCAAAGTATTGGTGCACCCACAAGCCAAAACGTGGTTTGATGGGTCGTACCAAGCTGTTTGGAACGAACGTAGCATCATTACCCATGCCCATGAAAAGCGCAAACACAATGCCATGTATCGACCCGACCGTTTGTTGGTAAAAGACGATACCATTACGGTGGTCGACTATAAATTTGGTGACGAGCACGATTCGTACCAACGACAAATTAAAAACTACATGTATCTACTAAAGGATATGGGTAGATGGCGCAAAATAGAGGGGTATTTGTATTACCACAAAACGGGTAGGGTAGAATCAGTCTCTATCTAAATAAAAAGGAGCAGTTAGTTGAGCAAAGTCGTCTGTATAGTGATGTCTTTGCTCTTCTTCTATAATAAGGTGTTCTTCTTTTACGATGCTTTGGGTGCGTCCAAATGCCATAACAATGCGTTTGGGTGGTTTGTTAGCGCGCGAATGAATGTGTATAAACTGTTGCGCATACAATCTTTTTTCTTGGGCTAAATAGCAAAAGTTTGCTTGCTCGTTGTGGGGTAAAATAACCCAAAATTGCCCTGTGGGCAGAAGTAGCCTGTCTACACCTAGCAAAAGGTCTTGAAATGACAAACTATCGGTATGCCTAGCGGTGGTTCGCTCTGCATTGGGGTTTTTGAGCGAGTTAACAAAGTAAGGTGGATTGCTAACAATGAGCTGGTAGCGCATAGTGGGTTGGTAGGTTTGCAACGCAGTGCAATGTACCTGAATGTGGGGCCATGGGCTTTGCGCAATGTTACGTTGGGCTTGTTGTGCCGCAGCGGCATCAATCTCTATGGCATCAATTTGCATAGAAGGGTTGCGTTGGGCAAGCATCAAGGCAATTAGGCCTGTTCCTGTGCCAATGTCTAGTAGGTTTTGTGCCGATGCAACGTTGGCTAGTACGCCCAAAAGCACACCATCGGTGCCCACTTTCATGGCACAAGCATCTTGGTGTACGGTAAATTGTTTGAAACGAAAAAACGATTGGCTCATTTTTGCTCGGTACGTTCGGTACTTTTTTTGCGGTGCTTATGAAACCCTTTGCGCGGACCTTTGCCTTTAAAATTGCGTTTTTTAGGTTGGGGTTGGTAAGCAGGAGCTTCGCCCAATGCTTCGGGTAAAGGCACTTTTTTTACTTCTTTTTCAATGAGTTTTTCAATAGCCCCAAACTTGTATTGTTCTTTTTCGGCAATAAAGGTAATGGCAATGCCTTCGCCGCCTGCTCGGGCTGTACGGCCTATGCGGTGTACGTAATCTTCGGCATCGTGGGGTACATCGTAGTTGATTACCATCTGAATATCCTCGATATCAATGCCTCTGGCTACAATGTCGGTGGCTACCAAAATATGAATGTGACCGTTTTTGAAATTGCGCATTACGGTTTCGCGCTCGGCTTGTTCCAAATCGGAGTGCATAGAAGCCACCTTTAAGTGCATGCGTTTAAAGGTGTGGTAAATCTCTTTTACCTTTTGCTTGGACGACGAAAAAACAATAACCCGTTGCAAATTTTGTGCGGCAAAAATACCCTTTATAAGCTCTAGTTTTTGTGCTTCGTAGCAAACGTAGGCCGATTGGTCTATTTTATCGGCAGGCTTAGAGGTGGCTAAATGAATTTCTGCTGGATCTTGAAGCGTTTTGCGTGCCAATTCCCTAATTTTAGGCGCCATGGTGGCAGAGAATAGCAAGGTTTGTTTTTGTTTGGGTAGGTACGATGCAATGCGCATAATATCGTCTACAAACCCCATTTCTAGCATGCGGTCGGCCTCGTCGAGTACAAAAAATTGTACGTACGACATGTCTATTTTGCCCATATTGAGTAGCGAAATTAAGCGGCCAGGAGTGGCAATCACCACGTCTACCCCTTGGCGCATAGCTCGGTCTTGTTGGCTAAAAATAGCCCCATCGCCACCGCCGTACACGGCTACCGAGGTAACGGGCAAAAAGTAAGCAAACGCATCCAGTTGTTGGTCTATTTGCAAGGCCAACTCGCGTGTAGGCACCATAATAAGCGCATTGATTTTGTCTTCGCGGTGCTGGCGTTGGCACAAAACATTTAAAATAGGAAGTAGGTAGGCCGCTGTTTTGCCCGTGCCCGTTTGGGCGCAAGCAATCAGGTCTTTTTTGGCCAAAATTAAGGGAATGGTATTTTCTTGAATGGGAGTGGCTTGCTGAAAGTTCATGGCTTGCAGGCCATCTAGCAACTCCTCTTCTAACTGCAACTCGTCAAATCTCACAGCGCTGCTATTTAAAACATATAACCAACCGAAATGGTAAAGCCTCCCGTGCGTAGCTCGGTTTCGTCTGTCAAAACGGTATCAAATAAACCAAAATCGTATCCCACCATAAGGCGAGCTCCTAAATATTCGGCGCCAATGCCTACGTGCATAGCGACGTTAAAACGCGACATAGCGTTATCAAAAACAACGTTGCTGGCCGATTCTTCTTGTTCTAAATTGGTACCTATAATTTTTGCAGAACAGGTATAGTGGTCGGTTACACCGCATGCAAAATGAGGACCTACTTCTAGTAGTAGCATGGCATCGTTTTTAATGGGGTATTGTCCTACGGCGTAGATGGGTAGTTGTAGGTAATAAAGGCGAAGGGTCTCTTCGGCTACGTATTCGATGCTTTTTACAAAGCTGTGTTCGCCTGTTGCAAAACCATTCATCGAAAAATAAAGACCCGATTGTACCGAAAAATAATCGATAAACTCATATCCAACAATTGGTCCAAGTGAAAAACCACTGATGTTGCGAGTGCTATAGCGTTTGCCGTCAATGGTCCATGTGGCGCCGGTATTGTCGTAACTTGCTTTTAAGCCGTATCGCCAATCGGCGTAGGCAGGCACTGTGCACAAAAGGGTGCATGCAATCAGTGCTAATTTTAGCATTGTCTTTTTCATATTGCTAGGTTATTTTGGTACAAAGATAGTGAAAATACTCAATAAAATAGGTATCTTTGTAGATTCTAGAAAAAATGTAATGAAATCGATTCAAACCGCTATACAAACGCGCGTATTGGTGCTAGACGGAGCCATGGGAACCATGTTGCAACGCCTAACCGGTGCCGAATACGACAAGGTAAAACAAGTGCACCAGCTGTACGTAGAGGCAGGGGCCGATATCTTATCTACCCATACCTTTGTGGCCAACGAGGGCGAAGACCAAGCCATTGAGGAGCGCAATGTTCTTTATGGTAAATTGGCGCGCGAGGTGGCCGATGCAGCTTCTAAAACCGTGTACGTGGCGGGTTCTATCGGTCCTTCTAACAAAACCCTGACCATGGCCGACGAGGGCGAGTTTGAAGCGTTGTACCACCGTTATTGTGTGCAAATAAAGGCCTTGCACCCCTTTGTAGATGTGCTACTTTTTGAAACATTTTTTGATACGCTTAACCTAAAAGCGGCCTTGCTAGCCGCTCAAACAGAGGCGCCTCAAGTGCGTGTGATGGTATCGGTGACGTTAGAAAAAAGCGGTCGTTTGCTAAGCGGACAAACTTTAGAAGCCTTGGTGGCAACGGTAGAGCCTTTTAAACCCTTGTCGATAGGCTTAAACTGCTCGTTTGGTGCTACCGATATGTTGCCTCATTTGGCAACCCTATCGGTGCTAACCTCGTGCTACGTAAGTGTGCACCCCAATGCCGGTTTGCCCAATGCCTTGGGTGGGTACGACGAAACACCTCAGTCAATGGCCCAAGCCATGCAACCCTATTTGGATAGAGGGTTGGTAAATATCGTTGGAGGTTGTTGTGGAACTACCCCACAGCACATTGCGTTGCTCAGCCAAATGGCGGCAAAAACGGCTCCACGCGTGCCTGTTGAGCCTACTCAAAAGGGCCTCTTAACCGGTTTAGAAACCTTGTGCATCGACCAACAATTTGTAAACGTAGGCGAACGTACCAATGTGGCAGGCTCCAAAAAGTTTGCTCGCCTAATAGCCGAAAAAAAATACGACGAAGCACTTACCATTGCTCGTAAACAAGTAGAGGGTGGTGCCCAAATTATAGACGTTTGTATGGACGATGCCCTACTGGATGCATCGGCCGAGATGGCGCACTTTTTGTTCTTGATGGGCAACGACCCTACCATAGCACGTGTGCCTGTAATGATAGATTCGTCGCGTTGGGAAGTGTTGCAAAAAGGCTTGCAATACGTACAAGGCAAGGCCATTGTCAATTCTATTTCGCTCAAAGAGGGCGAAGAAGTTTTCTTGCAACGTGCATCGTACATTCAAAAAATGGGTGCAGCTGTGGTGGTGCTGGCATTTGACGAAGAAGGCCAAGCTACCACCTACGCCAAACGGACTGCCGTATGCCATCGTGCCTACCAATTATTGACCGAAAAACTCAACTATCCACCCCAAGATATTGTGTTCGACCCCAATGTATTGACCCTAGCCACGGGTATGGCAGAGCACAATACCTATGCGGTCGATTTTATAAAAACCATTCAATACATCAAACAAAACTTACCGCTTGCCAAGGTGAGTGGGGGTATTAGCAACCTGTCGTTTGCCTTTAGGGGCAACAACGTGGTGCGCGAGGCCATGCATGCCGTCTTTTTGTACCACGCCATTGGGGCAGGGTTGGATATGGCCATTGTGAACCCAGCTCAATTGCCTATTTACAGCCAAATAGAACCAACCTTGTTGGCCAAAGTAGAGGCCGTTATTTTAAATACCCATCCCGATGCTACCGACGAGTTGATTGCTTACGCTCGTACCTTGCAAATTACCCAAACCGAGGCCAAGGCAGAACAAACCGACCTTTGGCGCACAGCATCGGTGTCCGATAGATTGGTACATGCCTTGATGAACGGCATTACCGAATACCTAGAGCCCGATGTAAACGAAGCCTTGCAAGGGTATCGTCCCA
This sequence comes from Candidatus Enterocola sp., assembly GCA_045635045.1. GTDB lineage: Bacteria > Bacteroidota > Bacteroidia > Bacteroidales > Paludibacteraceae > Enterocola. The sequence goes on from JAZRBL010000013.1 coordinate 6,463, forward strand.
TTGAGCTAATAGAACAGGTGTTGATGAAGGGTATGACCCAAGTGGGAGTCTTGTTTGGCGAGGGTAAAATGTTCTTGCCCCAAGTGGTAAAAACGGCGGGGGTAATGAAAAAGGCGGTAAGCTACATTGAACCTTTGTTGCAGCAAGATGCGCAAAATGCTACAACCCGTCGTAAGGTGCTACTAGCCACCGTAAAAGGCGATGTGCACGATATTGGCAAAAACATAGTGGGCGTGGTGTTGACTTGCAACGGCTACGAGGTAATAGATTTGGGCGTGATGGTGCCCAAAGATATCATTGTGCGTACGGCCATGCAAGAGCAAGCGGTTGCCATTTGTTTGAGTGGTTTGATTACCCCTTCGTTGGCAGAAATGGCCGATGTGGCAGAAGAATTGCAACGTTTGGGTTGCCAAATACCGTTAATTGTAGGGGGCGCTACCACCTCTTTGGCGCAC
>JAZRBL010000014.1:0-7680 GCA_045635045.1 Candidatus Enterocola sp.
GGATGTAATTGGTTCCGCACACCTTATCGAACATACCGTTGCGTTTTTCTGTTTCTGCCGAAAACAAGGTATACGCAGGATACAATTGGTGCATAACTTCTATTACGTGAAATTGAATTTCAGAAAGGCGAGCTTTGTCGTAATCGGTAATAAAGATTTGTACGCCCTGTACATTTTGTCCTTTAAGCGAACCGAACAAAGGTTTAAAGACGATGGGACGAAATGCGATACCGGGCAAGTTTTTGGCGTTGAGCGCATCGGTCAATTGAACCGCATTTACCCAAGGAGCAGCCATTACCTGGAAAGGCAAGGTATAACCTACCCCAATGTTCAAAAAGCCCATTTCACCGATAATTCCGGTAGCGGGATAAAGAAGTGCCGCTGCCGTGCAAGGTATTTGGGGCGAGGTAGGCACCCAAGGCAAACCCGTATCTTCGAACTTCATGCTGCGCTCCCACCCTTGCATGGGTATAACGGTTAGCTGGCAACCAATTTCTTGGTTCAAGTACTTGGCCAATTCGCCACAGGTTAATCCGTAAATATAAGGTATATCAAATTGGCTAACAAACGAGAAATAACCTTCGCTAACGCCTGAACCCTCTACTTTGTTGCCGCCCAATGGGTTGGGACGGTCCAATACCACCACTTCTTTATTTTGCTCAGCAGCCGCTTGCATCAACAATCCAAGCGTACTAATAAAGGTATACGAACGGCAACCGATGTCTTGAATATCGTACACCAACACATCCACGTTTTGAAGCATTTCTGGTGTTGGTTTACGGGTTTTACCGTATAGCGAATAGACGGGCAAACCGGTTTTGGCATCTTTTTGATTTTCTACTTTCTCTCCGGCAGGGATGTCGCCACGCACCCCGTGTTCTGGGCCATAAAGCGCTACCAATTGCACGTCGGGTGCTTCAAACAATATATCGACGGTCGATTTTAACTGCTTATCGACCCCTGTTGGATTGGTTACCAGCCCCACTCGCTTGCCTTTTAGGCACCCAAATCCCCCATCGCGCAACACTTCAATACCGGGCTTGACCTGCGCAAATGCAAGAAGAGGGATAAGAAATAATAAATAGGTTAGAATGGGTTTCATGATAGTTAGGAGTTAGGAGATTATTCAACATACAAAACCAACCCTTTAAGATACTCCCCTTCGGGGTGATAAATATTGATAGGATGGTCGACGGGTTGGGTAACTTGATGTAGGATGCGCACTTTGCGTTTGCTCATGGCCGCTGCCGAAAAAACGGCTAAGCGGAACTGGTCTTTATCGACGGCTTGCGAACAAGAGAACGTAAAGAGGATGCCGCCCGATTTTATTTTCTCGAACGCTTTGGCATTAAGGCGCTTGTATCCTTGCAAGGCATTGCGTAGGGCGTCGCGGTGTTTGGCAAAAGCGGGTGGATCAAGCACGATTAAATCGTAATTATTGTCCATTTGATCGAGAAATTTAAAGGCATCTTGCGCAAATGCCTCGTGACGGGTATCGCCCGGAAAATTCATTTCCATGTTTTTGTTTACCAAATCGATGGCTTTGGCTGAACTGTCTACCGAATGTACACATGCAGCACCCCCACGCATGGCGTAGCAAGAGAAACCACCTGTATAGCAGAACATATTTAAAACACGGCGGCCTTTGGCGTAATATTCCAATAGCTGACGGTTGCTGCGTTGGTCAATAAAGAAACCAGTTTTTTGGCCTCTTTCCCAGTCGATGCAGAATTTAATGCCGTTTTCGAGGGCAATGGCATCGCTGTCAGAACCAATTAGGTATCCGTTTTCGGCACCGGTATCGGCTTTGTAAGGAAGGGTAGTTTCTGATTTGTAGTAGACGTTTTTGATTTTACCTTCGCTAATGGCCACTAAACACTCTGCAATTTCTTGGCGATGCAGGTGCATGCCCACTGAGTGCGCTTGCATAACGGCTGTCGATCCGTAAAAATCGACGATTAAACCGGGCAAAAAGTCTCCTTCGCCGTGCACCAAACGGAACGATGAATGCGTATCGGTATAATCCAAGCCAAGATCTTTGCGCATTTGATATGCGGCCGTCAATCGTTTGGTCCAAAAAGCCGTATCGATGGTTTGTTGTTTAAAACTCAATACCCTAACCGCAATGCTACCAATTTGGTAATGGCCAACGGCTATAAATTCTTGGTTGGCGGTATACACTTCTACTATTTCGCCTTCTTGAATGCCTTTATCGGCACGTGCCACTGCGCCCGAGAAAACCCAGGGGTGAAAGCGTTGCAAAGACGATTCTTTGCCTTTTTTGAGGTAAATTTTCTTATAATTCATCTTTAATTTTTTCGTATATGTCAACACATGCCCATGCATCGATGGCAGCATATTCTTGTTGTTCTGGGGTTAAGGTAGCGGCTTCCCAATTGGTTAATCGTTGTGCCTTGGATATTTTTTTGCCAAATAAAATGGCGTACATTTTTTGCAAGCCTAGCTCTTCAATGCCCACTTTTTTTATAATCTTTTGCAAGTCGACAAAACCCAGGGGTTTGAATTTGCAAGAGCGCAACAATACTCGATAATCGTCGTGCAACGACAACCCTATTTTTAAGGGTTTGGCAGCTGCCAAAAATGTCGATAAAATGGGGGGAATTCCTAGTTTATTTACTCTGATTAGGTAGCATACTTGCGGTGTTGACAATTGCAACAACGCCACTTTATTTTTGACTCCTTTTACAAAAGAGGGTTTAGTTTCGGTATCGAAGCCTACCCACTGCTCTTGCTGCAACACCTGAATGGCTGCTTCTAGCTGTGCCACGGTAGTAACTAGCTCTATATGCCTGTTGGCATAGGATAGTTGGGGCATTTCGTTTATTTCCTCTTTGGTAATGGTAGGCGGATAGGTATTCATGATTACTCTTCGTCAATATCGGGTTCGATGTAGGTAAGTTTGTGTACAATGGCCAATGCTTGTAGCAAACGCTTGCCCCAATAAAGTTCAAAGTTTTCTACAACAGTAAAAACAGCATCGTTCATTACTTCTTCGTTGCCACTTTTGTAGTTCATCAAGAAATCTTTCATATCTTGATAGACATCGGCCAAGCATTCCGAAACCGAGACCACTTCCTCGCCGGTAAACTCTTCGTCGTATTGTCGTAAAATACCCGCTGCGCCCGATCGGATTTTTTCGTACTCCACCTCGTTGACAAACACTTCTAACTGACCATCGCACACCGACAAGGGTTTATTGACCATGGCCGCTTTTAAGTACAAAAAGGGCAACAACTTTTGCAACACTGGAACAAAGGTGCTGTAGTTTTTTTCTTCGGCTCTTTCTAAAAACGCACAATACTCTACACCTACGGTTACAAACTCTACTACATTTTTTGCGTAAACATCCATTTTTTATAAAAAAATTCTATTATTCAACTAAAAATAGTAATTTCGCATCTCATTCTACATGCAATGAAAGAAACAATCGATAAAAAAGAATTATGTGCCTTGTTTGCCGACGAATCGACAAGGCAAATTACCTTTTCGAAGCTGATAAAAAGCTATCAGCAGCGCCTTTATTGGCACATTAGAAAAATGGTAATGGTGCACGACGATGCCAACGACATTTTGCAAAACACCTTTATTAAGGCATGGACTAATTTGCTTAGCTACCGTGGCGATGCCAGTTTTACCACTTGGATTTACCGCATTGCTACCAACGAAACGTTAGACTTTTTGCAATCTGCCTACGCTCGTCATGCAGGCGAAAGTGTCGACTTTGAAACCTCGCTTGCTGGCACCATAGACCACGATCCTTATTTTGACGGCGATGCTGCCGAAAAACTACTTTACAAGGCCATTGCTACCCTACCCGATAAGCAACGCTTGGTATTTAACATGCGTTACTTTGACGAGATGCCCTACGCGCAGATGTCTGAAATTGTAGGAACATCAGAAGGAGCCTTGAAAGCATCGTATCATTTGGCGGTAAAAAAAGTAGAACAATATATACTAAACAATCGTTAAACCTTTCTACAATTGCTTCGTCAAGCATTTAGACATACAAAATTAGTGAAATGGAAGAACAAAACAAAATAATCGGACAGTTTGATAAGAAAAAGAATCCGTTTAAAGTACCCGACAATTACTTTGACGATTTTTCGACTCAACTTGAAAAGAAATTGGAGAAAATTGAAGTTGCTCCTGCTCCTGCACCTGTTATCAAAAAATCCTTCTACCAGGCACACATTCAACCTTTGTTGTACGTAGCGGCGGTGGTTACATTGCTAACAGGTATATCGTACGTAGCGGTTCAACCTATGTTGCAAGACATCAACGACGAAATGAAAATGGCCAAAAACCAAGAGTCGGCAGCATTCCCTGAATTATCGGAAGACGACTACTACGATTTAATGGCTGAATACGATAGCGACGAAATGTATGAACTTTTATCAATCAACGAATAATATGAAAAAGATTCTTTTTTTAATGATGGGATTGGCCTTTTCTGTTGCAGTGATGGCCAACGAAAATAAACAAGACAATGCCGGCAAAAAGGAAGGTAAAAATCATTTAACAGAAATGGTAATTGCCCACATTACCGAACACGGTATTCTAACACAGCAAGAATTGGCCGATTTCACCGCTATCTATTGTAAGTTGAACGATAACAAAAGAGCACTTAACAAAGAAAATCGTGCTATTAAAAAACAATTGGAAACTTGCACTGATAGCAATAAAATGATTGAATTGATGCAAAAAATTGCCAGCAACGATTTAAAAAGAGCTCAATTGGACAAAGAAGCCTTGGATGCATACATTCAAAAAATTGATGCTTCGCGTTTGGTACAGGTGCTAACTTGCAGCGAAAAGTACAAAAACGAGTTATTTAAAAACATGCGTCTAAAACACCAAGAAAAAGGCCAAAAAACCAATAAATAGATAAGGTTTTGAAAATCAAAGCGGTAAGTTTTTACTTGCCGCTTTTTTTGTACTCGGTCTAAAAAAAGAGCATTTATTTGCGTATTTTTTTAGAAAAAAGTGCTCTAAAATTTGCATGGTAATAAAATTTACCCTACCTTTGCATCGCGTTTGAGAAATAACGCAAACATGATGATTCGCTAGCTCAGCTGGTAGAGCACAACACTTTTAATGTTGGGGTCCTGGGTTCGAGCCCCAGGCGGATCACAAAAGAACTGAAGTTGAAAAACTTCGGTTCTTTTTTTATATTTGCAGTGTATTTGTGAAGGATATGAAAAAAGAAGAAATCTGCATCATTGTTAATCCTGTATCTGGCGCACCATCAGCTCGGAAAAGAGCCAAACGAATGGTATGTGCGCTAGAGAAACATTTTCATGTAAAAGCAGTATATACAGCATATGCAGGACATGCCGTAAAACTAACCCAAGAAGCAACCCAACAAGGAGCAAAGGTATTGATAGCGGTAGGTGGCGATGGTACCGTAAACGAAATTGCATCGGCCTTAAAGCACACCCAAACCGCCCTAATGATTGTTCCTACTGGGAGCGGCAACGGTTTGGCGCGCGATTTAGGGATGTACGGACTATCTATCCAGCAAGTTATTGACCGCATTGAACAAAATAAGGTTCATACCATCGATTCGGGAATGGCCGATGAAAAGGCGTTTTTTTGCACCTGCGGAACAGGATTTGACGCCTACATTGGTCATTTGTTTGCACAAACCAAGGTGCGCGGATTCTTAACCTACATCAAATTGAGTTTACACGCATTTAAAAACTACACTCCACTAACCTATCAACTTAAAACCAATCAAGGCGAATATACCCGTAAGGCTTTTGTAATTAATATTGCCAATAACAAACAATTTGGCAACAACGCTTACATTGCGCCCATGGCCAATATGCAAGACGGATTGTTTACGGTTACCATTATTAAACCGTTTAAATGGTATCATGTGCCTTACATGGCGTACAGCTTGTTCTTTAAGCGCATGCATAAGAATAAATTTGTAGAAACGTTTGATTGTGGAGACTGCAAACTAACCATGCCAGAAAATGGTTACTTACACGTTGATGGCGAACCTATCACTACCCAAAGCAACCCTGTTTTAATACAAATCAGGCCCGCTTCTATCCATGTGTTATAACCACAAATATTTTTTTTACAGCCCTTTTTGGCTCTTTGTATGAAATATTCATATAAAACACATACTTTTGTTGTATGGCAGTAAAAACAAACATCCCAGAAATAGCAGCATTAAAAATTGCAGTGGAAAAAAGGTTTGGACATCCCATTGAATCGAGAAGCGATTTTACCTTACTAGCATACGATATAGAGCGCAATACCAATAGCCATATAGCCGAAAATACCTTACGTAGGCTATGGGGACGTATTGCTACCTACGAAACCGTCTTTGTTAGAACACTGGATGTAATCTGTAAGTACATCGGCCACGAACATTGGCACAAATACTGCCAATTTCTAAAAACCGAAACTAACAAAGAATCAGATTTAGTAAAACAAGGTATGTCTATAAAAGTAGAAGACTTAACCCCTGGCGACAAAATTCGCATTGGCTGGTTGCCAGACAGGGTATGTATAGTAGAATACGTGGGCGGACGTACATTTAAAGCGATTGATGCTATCAACGCAACCCTTCAGAAAGGCGACACCTTTGAATGCAGTTTGATGCTAAAAAACTATCCACTTTTTGTAGATAATTTAGTGCATGGCGGAGAACATTGCCCACGATACTCTATGGGGCTAAGCAGCGGACTTACTACCTTAGAAAAATTGTAATCTCCTATATTACCACAAAACCCTACCAATCACTATAGTATACTAGAAACTATCAGTGAAGGTAGGGTTTTTAGTCTTTAAATCCCATTAATACCACACAATTTTAATACTATTATAATTATTGCGGTTATTGTTAGACTTGGAATAGCTACCATTTTAATTGGGTTAATGAAATTTTCTTCCCACATAATAATTATTTTTATAGGTTAATTAATCATTTATATCCACCCCATTTTTAGCCCACCATTCCGCAAACTCGCGTCTTTCTTTATGAATATCTCTCGTAAAAGGAAGGTGGTCGTATGTAAGTAAATCAATATCTGAAGTAAAATATCTCACCACTGCGTAATATATACTCGCACCCAAGAGAGCCGCTATAGAATAAAACCACAAATCTGAAATAGTTTAAGCGCCACAAAAAGCAAACACATCTGCAAATAGCAAACCTATTACCACAACAGACAGCGCAATAACAATAAGTGGAACGTAATGAGACGCATACACGAAGCATGTTTTAAGGGCGATTTTCCTTGCTCTTTTACTACGATTTTTCTCTCTATACTCCATATAACGAGTATAAGTGTCTTTTTCTGTTTCCATATTGTTATATTGTTTAAAATTTAGATACCTATAATATAGAAATGTGTCGCCTATTTTTAAAAATAAGCGACACAAATTAACATAAAAATAGGTTGAAAGCCACAGCCCTTTTTGGGCCTTTGAGCATTTGATTTTCTGCATATAATTTTGTAAAATTGTAAGTTTGAAAATTATCAATACTATGAAACACCTTTTAACACTAATCTGTTTGGGCATGAGTTTTTGGGCGAGTGCCAATAATATGATAAACAACCACTCGTTTGAGCAAGGCGAGGCATACTGGGCTACTTGGGGCAATGCAGTTGACAACAGCAAGGCACACAGCGGGAGCAGATC
>JAZRBL010000015.1:0-1805 GCA_045635045.1 Candidatus Enterocola sp.
CGATATAGTTCCCTTGCAAGTAAAGGCTGTGGGCTCTTACGGCGCGTTTTTGGAGTGGGGTATTATGAAAGATTTGTTCTTGCCCTTTAGCGAGCAAACGGCCGATGTAAACGAGGGTGATACCGTGGTAGTGGGTTTGTACCTGGATAACAAAACCAACCGTGTGGTGGCTACCATGCGTTGGGGTAGGATGTTGGACAAAACCATGACTCCAGATTTTGCAGAGGGCGACGAGGTAGAAGTGATGGTAGCAGGCAAAACCGAATTGGGCTACAGGGTGTTAATTAACAATGCTTTTGTAGGCTTGATTTATCAAAACGAAGTGTTCAAGCCCTTGCGTATGGGCGATAAAATGCCTGCTTATATTCATCGTATGCGTGCCGATGGTAAAATAGACGTACGCCTTAACAAAGCAGGTTACGCCGCTATAGAGGGCGAATCGGCTCGTTTGTTGAAATTATTGCAAGAAGCTGGAGGTTATTTACCAACCACCGATAAAAGCCCTGCAGAAACCATTTACGAAGTATGCGGTATGAGCAAGAAAACTTACAAAAAAGCAGTAGGTGAGTTGTATAAAAAACGACTTATCTTGCTAAAAGACAATGGTATTGTATTGGTAAAAAAATAAATATTACAAAAACACTTGTAGAATACAAAAATTGTAGTATCTTTGCATCGTCTTTGAAAGAAGATATTTATGGTGATTGTAGCTCAGTTGGCAGAGCATCGGATTGTGGTTCCGAGTGTCGCGGGTTCGAGCCCCGTCTTTCACCCAAAGGCTGATTCGTAAGAGTCAGCCTTTTTTTTGCGGATGCACGACCGTGCGGCCCTACAATAGTTCGCCTACCGAGTAAATGTAATAAAAAAAGACCTCCCACTGGGAGGTCTTTTCGTTGTATGTAGGTTGTTTATTAGAACCAACGTACGTAGCAGAAGTCTTGACGGTGAGGAAGATCTGCTGATTTAGGGAACAAACGTAATGCCATTTTGTAAGCACCGCTAGCAGTAGACATAAAGTTGCCTTCGAAGGTAACTTTAGAACCTTCTTTGCGAACTACTTGAAGTTCGAAGGTTTTGTTTAGTTTGTCCATGCCATCTACGTTTTTCAAGGTAACCAATTCAATACCGAAGCTATCTGCCAACGAAGCGTCTTTAACGTCGATGGTAACTGCCAACGAGTTAGTTGCACCAGATTCTGCAGTAATTTGGTGGCCTTGGTTCATGTTGGTTTCGCAAATTTCGATGCTATCCCAAACGTTAGCTACTTTTTCTTTCCAAGCAGCAATTTCTTTAGCTTTACCAAAGTTGCTAGCTTTTAAAGTTTTAGCACGTTTAGCTTGTTTGCTATAGAAACGATCGATATAATCGTCCAACATACGTTTTGTGGTGTAGATAGGAGCGATTTTTGCGAACGAATTTTTGATGTAACCCACCCATTCTGGAGAGTAACCTTTGCTGTTTTTGCTGAAATACAAAGGAATGATTTCTTCTTCCAACATTTGGTAGATGGTAGCAGCATCCAATTGGTCTTGGTGTGCTTGGTTTTGGTAGGTACGTTTGTCGGTCAATGCCCAACCTGCACCTTCGCGGTAACCTTCGTACCACCAACCGTCCAATACAGAGAAGTTAAGAACACCGTTCATTTCTGCTTTTTCGCCAGAAGTACCAGATGCTTCCAATGGACGAGTAGGAGTATTCAACCAGATATCAACACCAGAAATCAAACGTTTAGCCAAAGCCATATCGTAGTTGTCTAGGAAGATAACTTTACCAACAAACTCAGGACGACGAGAAATTTCTACGAT
>JAZRBL010000016.1:0-1820 GCA_045635045.1 Candidatus Enterocola sp.
GCTACGATCCGACTTTCGATAATTTTGAAGAGATTGAACAATATTTGCTCGATAACAAACATCATTTTACCGAGTTCAGCGGCGGAAAAACCAACCAAACCGAAATGATTGCTATCTTAATTGCCGAAGGCAAAACCTTAGAAGATGGGGTAGCACACATGTTTAACAAAATCAAAGGCTCTTGCTCGCTGCTTATTTTGCACGAAGATGGTACCATCTATGCCGTGCGCGACAAATTGGGCCGTACACCTATTATAGTAGGTAAAAAAGACGGTGCGGTTGCTGTATCGAGCGAGTCGAGCGCCTTTCATAATTTAGGATACGATATCGATTACTTTATCGGTCCTGGCGAAATCCTTAAAATTACAGCCGATGGATGGTCGCAAGTACGTCCTGCAGGCGATAAAATGCAAATCTGTTCGTTCTTTTGGGTGTATTTTGGATTCCCATCGTGCGAATACGAAGGCATTAACGTAGATACCGTACGATGCGCCATGGGCGAAGAATTGGGCAAAAATGACGATACTGAAGCTGATTTTGTGTGCGGTATTCCCGATTCGGGTATCGGACACGCCATTGGTTATGCCATCGGTCGTAAAATTCCATACAAACGTGGTATCTTAAAATATACCCCCACATGGCCTCGTAGCTTTACCCCTGCGCACCAAAGCATGCGTAGTTTGGTAGCCAAAATGAAATTGTTGCCCAACCGCCAAATGCTAAACGGTCAACGCGTGGTATTCTTGGACGACTCCATTGTACGCGGTACCCAGCTAAAAGGCAATGCGCAAATGATGTTCAATTGCGGTGCTAAAGAAATTCACATGCGTATAGCTTGTCCTCCTATGGTATATTCGTGTCGTTACCTTAACTTTTCGTCGACACAAAACGACTTGGAGTTGATTACCCGCAGCATTATTGAACAATTAGAAGGTAGCCACGATAAAAATCTACACGAATACGTAGATCCAGCATCGCCCAAATACCAAAAAATGGTAGAAATGATGCGCGAGCGCTTTGGTATGACGTCGCTTAAATTCAATACGGTAGACGATTTAATCAAAGCCATTGGTCTACCCAAAGAAAAAGTTTGTACACACTGCTTTGACGGCAGCAGTTATTACTAAAGGTCGTTAACGACCTTTAGGGTAAGTCGGTTATTTGGTTATTCGGTGATTTGGTATGTTTATACAATGCTAAATCATGATGATAAAAATCAGACTTGCCTGTGTTTTAAAATAATAATTTGAGCGAAGCGAATCGATTCATCGATTCACCGACTCACCGATTCACCAAAAATAATATGTTTGAATCTCTTTCGGAACGCCTAGAGCGTTCGTTTAAAATTCTAAAAGGCGAGGGTAAAATCTCGGAAATTAACGTAGCCGAAACCCTTAAAGACGTGCGCAAAGCACTGTTAGACGCCGACGTAAACTACAAAACTGCCAAAACTTTTACCGATACCGTAAAAGCAAAAGCGTTGGGTATGGACGTAATTCACTCGTTGAAACCCCAACAATTGATGGTAAAAGTGGTGCACGACGAGTTGGTTGCCTTGATGGGTGGTACCCATTCCGATTTGCAACTAACCGGCCAACCATCGGTTATCTTAATGGCAGGTTTGCAAGGTTCTGGTAAAACTACTTTTACCGGTAAGCTGGGTAATTTGCTTAAAAATAAAAAAGGTCGCAAACCCTTATTGGTAGCGTGCGACGTGTATCGTCCTGCGGCTATTGAGCAATTAAAGGTGTTGGGCGAGCAATTAAGCATACCTGTTTACAGCGAAATAGACAGCAAAAACCCCGTTCAAATAGCTCAAA
>JAZRBL010000017.1:0-10223 GCA_045635045.1 Candidatus Enterocola sp.
CCAAATCCTTGTCTTCCTAAGACCGCTTGGCCTCCGACTTTAAAACAAAGCCCATATTGGCATTAAAACGCTTAGAGAGGTTGTTTTGCAAGTATCCGCGCCAAAAAATCTCTTCGGCTGGGCCAATAATAAACAACAAAAGCAACGACAAAATCCATGGATTTTCGCCGTCTTTCATGCCGTAAATGGTATCTACTTGTGGGCGAGCAAAATCAAACATCAACGACGATAGTTTATCGCCTATCCAAAATACACCCCATAGTGCCACAGCAATGCCAATACCCAATAGAATATCCACCCACCCCATACGAATGCCTCTAAGGCAGGTTTTATCAGCCCATAGCGAATACGTGGTGAGTATCATGCCCGAAATGGTCATGGTAATCCAAAAATTAACATGGGGCGATGTCCAAGGCGAGAACATAATCCCCCATAGCACGGTGGCAATGCCTATGCCCATTACAGGTTTTATCCAGGTAGACACTTGACGCATCGTTATTAAGCAATAAATTTAGACACGATTAATGCAATAGATAAAACTACCGAGAATGCCATTTGAAGTTGAGCAGCTTGCATATCTAACATGGCAATGGCATTGATATCTTGATAGCCTTTTAACATGGTTTTTGCACATTTTATAGCCATAGGCACGGTAAGTAACACCAACACCGTTGGCCACGCAAAAACACCCATTATCACATAAGCCAGAATCCAGATATAGGGGAAAGTAACCTCAAAAGCATACAACCACGCTGCACTCTTTTTACCCATGCGCATGGCCATGGTAACAATACCTGCACGTTTGTCGGTATTCATATCGCGTGTATTGTTGGCATGCAAAATGCCATCGGTAATAAGCCCTACGGGCAAGGCTATGTAAAGCACACTCCAATCAATAACACCTGTAATGGCATACGATGTACCAATGGTAGGCAAAAACGCAAACGTCATAATAATAGCCAAGTCACCTAAAGCGTTGTATTTAAGTAGTGGATATAGCAACATACACACCGCACCTGCAAGGCCTATCCACAAAATAGGAAGCCCTGTACAAAGCAAAATACCTACGCCCGATAATACAGACACCACCAACATACCAATAGCAAAATTACGTATCTCGCTAGCCTGAAACTGACCACTGGTAATAGAAGTAGCACCAAAAGTATCGGTGTCGTCTACTTTCTTTTTAAAATCAAAATAATCGCTCCACAAATTGCCTGTAACGTGGAACAATACCATTCCTACCAATGTCCAAACGGCCAAATACCAATTAATATCCGCTCCATTTGAAAATAAATAAGCAATGGAAACAATAATAGGCATGGCCGATGCTGGGTACGACCAGGGTCTGGTTGCAATAAACCAATCTTTAAGTGTATGTTTCTTCATATTTTTCTGTTTTCAGCAGACAAAATTACAAAAAAAATTGGTTATGGTACCCCAAAAAAATAGAGACCAATCGTACGACTGGTCTCTAAATGCTATTTATATACTACACTTATTTGGATATAACAGGACGAATGGTACGCCCTCTATGAACATCCCCAGGATACCAATCGTAAATAGCACGATAATCGTCATAGAAAATGTAACTAGAATCAAAATAGAAATATAAACAAAAAACAGCATTGTTTGGTTCTCCCGGTATACATGTGCTAGTCATATACTCACCTCTTCCTTCTACTAAATCACTTTCTAGATACAACTCCTTGCCATAATCTCCTGCTGAGGGCAAGAAAATGGAATTTCCATTTACTTTACTGGTTACAATGTAACCAAATAAGCCTTCAACTCCACCGTAATCCCAACACCATGTCCAAGTACATTGATTAAGCAATTCCTCTAATTCTTCAAAAGTGGGTGTACGCCATGCACCCCCCCAATTAACGTGGGCAGCATCATCCTCTAAAGGCAATACCCCTTCATGCGCAGAATAGGTATAATTTTCTTTGGTATACGATGTTTTAGGCGATGTTTCACCAAAAGCATAATAATTACCAAATTCTTCTGGTTTGGTAGCGCCTACGTTCATAGTAGCCCATTTAACAGACAATCCTAGGTCTACAAACTCGTAACCATTTTCTTCATTCACAGTAGGCTCAGCAGGTGATGCTTCTTTTTCGCACGATGTTATGGAAAACAGCATCGTAAACGAAAGTAAACATAAAAATATCTTTTTCATATCGACAAACTTATTAGATTATTTAAAAACGGCTCTAATTTGTGAACCACGATGAAGCTCCCATAGGGGGCCTAAATCATAATCGTAAGGATGCATATATAATTCGTATGGATACCCTATTTCTTTATCATATGAACTAGACGAATAGTTGCCATAAAACCTTTCACTGCTTTCTATTGAATCCAACCCTTGATATGCCGCAATAGCAGCAAAATAAAGCACTTTACCATTGATATTACTACTTACAACATAACCTTGTTGATCGTATTTATCCAATGGGGTAAACGTACAATTATCCATCAATTCTTTAAAATCTCCCGCTGTTGGCATGCGCCAAGCACCACCCCAGTTAACATGGGCTGCATCATGGGCTAATGGCAAGGTTGTAGGGCGATCTTTGTAGGTGTAATTTGCTTCGGTATAATTTGCCTTGGTACCTGTTTCGCCCCAAGCATATGGGGCACCCGAATCCCATCTTGTTTTTGCGCCAACATTTACAATTGCCCATTTGGTTCCGCTAGGAAGACCTAAATCTACATAATCGTAATTCCCCTCTTTCCCGCTAGTATCGATCTTTAGCCATTGCGCATACAACGTAACATCGGAGGTAGCTGAAATAAGAGAGGTAGCACCATAACCTTGACCCGTACCATCGGCTTTTGTGTCCCAACCTAAAAAATCGTATCCTTCTTTCACAAAAGTAGGGCTCGGTAATTTAGTGGGTTCTGCATAGGCTACTTTTATGGGCTCCATGCTTCCCTTACCACCATTTGCCTCTAATTTAACCATTACATCATCGCTAACGGGCAATACAGGTCGAATGGGCATACCTACATACTTACCAAAAGGACCAATATCAACATGACCTTGATAAAAATACAGAGCACTTATGTAATTAAATCCATCTGGAAAGAATGCCGAATTTGACCAATAGGCGCCATAGCCATATAGTGTACCATCACTTAACTGATCAGTATACACCTCTGCAGAAGGTAAAAAGATAGACTTACCATTAATTTTACTGGTTACCATATAACCATATAAATTGAGTTCTGATGTCCATGTATAGGTCCAATTACAATTTTCTATCAACTCATTAATTTCATCAGGAGAAGGCATGCGCCATTTCCCACCCCAATTGATACGAGCGGCATCATCCAATAGTGGTAACGTTTTGAACGTTGGTTTATACGTGTAGTTGTCTTCTGTATACGTTTCTTTAGAGACAGTCTCGCCCCATGCAAAATAACGGCCAAAATCTGCTGGTTTATCAGCTCCTATGTTCATGGTGGCCCATTTAACAGAAAGGCCCAAATCTACATACTCATGCCCATTCTCTATATTAAGAGCTGGCTCTTCTGTATGTGAAGCATCTACATGACAAGATGTTACGCATAGCAACATCAGCGTCGACAGTAAAAATAAGCAATGCTTTTTCATAGTATCATTATTAGAATTAAGACCAACCGAAAAAAAACGATTGGTCTTTAAACTTACTAGAGAGTTATTTTATATTACTTCTCAAATCTGTATGCTAGACCTAGGCTAACAAACTCTTTGAATTGAATTTGCTCGTTCCAACCATTGCCAACAGTTGAGTCGTAACGTGGATTCAACGAAACGCGAGCGGTAAGCCATTTGTAAAGTTTAAAGTCGCCTACAATTTCCCAGTCTACTTGAATACCTTGGTAGTCGGTATAAAAGGCCAATACGCTCGACAAGGTGATGTTTTCGTTAAATTCTTGACGATAGTTCACTTTGAAGCTAGAACCCCAGCTATAAGCTTTTAATTGGGTAATACCCAACGCTTCGTCGTAAATACCTACGTGTTTGCTAATGGCATAACCTCCAGTTGTATCGTTTACATAGATCAATTTAAATGCGTAAGGCGCAATCATTACCGACAAATCGATCTTTTTATCGGGATTGTTGTATTTGTAGTCAAAACCAATGGCGGTATTGAAGTATACAGGAGCGGCAAATGCGCTAACTAGGTCGTTGGTATCAATTTTATAGTTGTTAAACAAGGTGGTCGATACATCGCCTGTCCATGCTACGTTCCAACCTTTGCCAAGGCCGTAACCCAATTTGGTTTCGTAGTAGGTTTTGTCGTCGGTTAAGTGGAAAAGACGGCCTACTTTATCTTCTGTAAAGGTAGTAGTAACCCCGTATTTAAGTTCTACTTTGTTATCCCAAGAAAAACCTTTGTCGTTTGCATAGTTCCACCAGCCTTTTAAGCCGCCCAATACCGACAAATTGCTAACACCACCGTTATACCAGTTGTCTGTTGCATAGTTTTGAGTAGCTTGAAGCGATAGGTCTACGCCTTTTTTCCAGTTAGATGGTTTTGCTTCTTCTTGAGCCATTACACTCATAGCGCCCATAACAAGGGCCGAAATCATTACAAATAGTTTTTTCATACTTCTAATGCTCCAATAATTTGTTGTATAGATTCTAATTTATGTTTTACTAAGTATTCTTCAATGCCATCTACCACTTTCATGGTAACCGATGGATCGATAAAGTTAGCGGTACCAATTTCTATGGCCGATGCACCTGCCAAAAAGAACTCAATGGCATCGGTTGCATTCATAATGCCACCCAAACCTACCACCGGAATGTTTACCGCTTTGGCAACTTGCCATACCATGCGCAAAGCAATGGGTTTTACACAAGGACCCGACATACCACCGGTAATGGTAGATAGTACAGGTTTGCGTGTTTCGGCATTAATGGCCATACCCATTAAGGTATTAATAAGCGATACCGAATCGGCACCTTCGGCTTCTACTGCGCGAGCAATTTCGGCAATATCGGTAACGTTGGGCGATAGCTTTACAATAAGGGTTTTGTCGTAGGCTTTACGCACCGCACGCACCACTTCGGCTGCCGCTGTACACGAGGTTCCAAATGCCATACCTCCTTGCTTCACATTGGGGCAAGAAATGTTCAATTCGATGGCTGGAATTTTATCCAAATCGTTGATTTTTTCGGTGCACGCCACGTAATCTTCAAGGGTTGCACCCGACACATTTACAATTACATTTGTGTCGTAGTTTTTTACGGTTGGATAGATGTGCTCTATAAAGTAGTCAACACCCTTATTTTGCAGACCCACAGCGTTTAACATACCACCATTTACTTCTGCAAGGCGTGGATAAGCGTTTCCTTCTCGATTGCGAATAGTAGTTCCTTTTACAATTATACCACCCATTCGCGAGAAGTTTACAAAATCTTCAAACTCGGTTCCGTAACCAAAAGTTCCGGAAGCAGTCATCACCGGATTTCTAAGCGATAAACCGCCAATATTTACACGTAAATCTACCATGGTAATTCAGTACTATTAAACACCGGACCGTCGGTACATACACACTTATGATGACCGTCGTTGGTTTGGGTTACACAACACAAACATGCACCTACTCCGCATGCCATTTTATTCTCTAACGATACTTCGCAGTCGATGTTTTTTTGACGTGCTACGGCAACCACCGCTTTCATCATAGGCGTTGGGCCGCACGAATAGATGCGCTGAAAATCGGCATCGTTCCATACACTGTGATTGGTAACAAAACCTTTTTCGCCTTCGCTGCCATCTTCGGTGGTAATAAGCACATCGCCTACCGCTTGATACGCATTTAGAGGCAAAATATCAGCTTTCTTTCTAAAACCTAATAAGAATTGCACCTTGGTACCGTTTTGCGCTAAAAAGCGTCCTAAATGCAAAAGAGGGGCTATACCAACGCCACCACCCACTAATAATACAGGTTTTTGGTTGCTAACAGCAGTTGTAAAGCCATTACCCAAGGGAAATACAAGGTTTACCACATCGCCAGCCTTTCTTTCAGCCAACCATGCTGTACCGTCGCCCACTTTTTGAATGAGCAAATCAATTTGATTGGTTTCGGGACGAACATCGTGGATAGAAATAGGACGACGCAAAAATACAGAAGGAGTTTGGTCGATGCGTAGCTCTGCAAACTGACCAGGTAAGATTTCGGGCAATGTATCGAACGATAGGGTCATCTTAAAATAAGACGCTGTAACCCATTCATTTGCAACTACAATGCCGTCTAATTGAAACTTTTTAGCCATCTTTTTTAGCAAATGTTTATTACTTGCCACAAAAGTAGTAAAAATTTGCTAACTACTTACTAAACTCTTCAAAAGTATTGTCGGAGTAGTAAACAACGATGCGTTGAATTTTTTTGGCAGGAATCTCTTTTACCACCTCTTTTACCACGACATCGCGTACAATTTGTTGATTAACAGATGGTTTTACTTCCGAAATAGGAGTAGAGACAGGCGCTAAAGTCTCTGAGATTGCAGAATTTGGATCATTTTCGATGGGTTGACCAAATAAATCGTACTGAACCAGCTTCTCGTGCTTGTACATGGGCAGTTTTCCAAACAATAACCACTCTGGATTTAGGCTAGGAAAAGCACTTAAAATTTTTTGTGTAGAGTCTAAACTTGGATTGCTTCTACCTGATAATAAGTGAGATACGTTAGAAACCTGCATATCGGTTAAAGCAGCAAACTGCTTTGCTGTTAACTTCTCTTTTTCTAAAATTACACGTATACGTTCTTTCATAGCAAAAAATTTACAGATAGTATCCTTGGTTTACGCTACAAATGTAATAATTTAATTTTACATCTGCAAATTACATTTGTTTATTATTTTACAAGCTACAACTATACTTTTGTAATACACAATTGTATACATGTAGTTTACAGTATTATAAATCGGAGCTATACGTATTAAAGTAGTTATTTAGATTATATGTTATAATATACTGATATTTTGTACATTATATATCTCATTTTTATAGTAGATCAGCAAGATACGGGTATTTTTACATTTGTTTGTGCATACTTAAAGTAATTATTTAATTATGATGGTTTATTGTACTGATTTTTAATACTTTCTGTTATGCTATATTTTGTTTATTTACTATATTATACTATACTACTCTACTTTTGTAACCTAGATTTTAGTATTTACATATTTGTACTAATTTGTCGCATTTGTTACAAAAACACTTGTAAATGCATTTTGGGAATTTATAAATATTACACTTGTACTCAAAAATGCCGTTTTACTGTAAACTAAAAAAAGGCGCTTTTCTACCCTATTTTTTCGGTTTCAAAAATGAATTGCGTAAATTTGTAACAGTAAAATTCAATCAGATGGAAAAAAAATTAGCTGCTTTTAAACGCACCCTAGAAATTGTAGACAAATTGCGCGTTGAGTGTCCATGGGACAGAAAACAAACCAACCATAGCCTCCGCCCCCTTACCATAGAAGAAACATACGAGTTGTCGGACGCAATCATGAAAGAAAACGACCCCGAAATCAAAATTGAGCTGGGCGATTTGCTCCTTCACATCCTTTTTTATGCAAAATTTGCAGAAGAGAAAGATTTGTATACCATAGAGAATGTATGTAACAGCTTGTGTGACAAGCTAATATACCGCCATCCGCACATTTTTGGCTCGGCAGAAGCCAAAAATTCAGAAGCTGTGGAGAGAAATTGGGCAATTTTAAAACTACGCGAAGGAAAAGACAAGACAGTTTTGGGTGGAGTTCCTGATAGTTTGCCTAGTTTGATCAAAGCTTATCGCATACAAGACAAAGCACGCGGTGTGGGCTTTGATTGGAAAAACAAAGAAGATGTTTGGAACAAGGTAAAAGAAGAAGTGGCTGAGGTACAGCAAGAAATTAACAACAAAGATCACAATGCCCTAGAAGAAGAATTTGGCGACCTACTCTTTAGCATTGTGAATGCTGCTCGACTATACGGCATCGAACCCGATACTGCCCTAGAACGTACCAATCAAAAGTTTACCAAACGCTTTAACTACGTTGAGCAAAAGGCAAAAGAACAAGGCAAAACGCTCAAGGAAATGAGTTTGGAAGAAATGGATGAGCTCTGGAAAGAAGCGAAGAGTTGAAATCGCCTCACTTCATATCCCTAATCATAACGCCTGTAATGCAAAGTCACACAAAAAAAAGCGTTCCGTATGGAACGCTTTTTTTGTGACCCCGGAGGGGCTCGAACCCTCGACCCATTGATTAAGAGTCAATTGCTCTACCAACTGAGCTACGGAGTCTTAAACCTGCTTGAAAGCAGTGCAAATATACTACTTTTTTAAGAAAAAAAGCAATGTTCAATCAATATTTTTGTGCCTAGCAAGATTAAAATACCCCCACCTAGAATACCCCATTTAAAGGACAATCGCTTGCCAAGGTAATAGCCAATTTGTGTACCTGTAATTGAAAACAAAAAGCTTACCAATCCAATGCAGAACACCGCTACAAACAAACTTTGAGGGAATGGCACAAAGACAACCCCCGTTGCCAAGGCATCGATGCTGGTTGCCAATGCCAACAACAAAATTCTGCCCATGGATAAATGACGTGGTACATCATCGCAATCGCAAACGACCTGGCTGGGTCTTACTAAATCTTCTTTTATCATCCGTGCTCCTAACACGCCCAAAATAATAAAGGCCACCCAATGATCGTATGCCGTAATGGTTTCTGCAAAAAACTGCATTAAATAAAAACCAATTAGTGGCATACAGCCCTGAAAGATACCAAAGCACATGGCCATGAGTATCCACTCGCCCCACATGGGTTTCTTTAAACAAGCACTCTGGCTTATGGAGACCGCAAAACAGTCCATAGCCAGAGCAATTGATAAAAGTACAATAGTAAGTAAACTCATTTACTATACTTTATTTTTGAGTTGACAAGTAGTCCATTACTTGGTTGAAGATATTTTCTGCGTTGAAACCAAATTTTTCGTCCAATACAGTATAAGGTGCAGAATGACCAAAATGATCCAAACCAAATACACGACCATTCAAACCAGCCAAACGTTGCATTGACAAAGGTAAACCTGCAGTCAATGCAAAGATAGGCAACGAATAATCGATAATGCTACGGATGTAGCTTTGTGGTTGTGAGAAGAATAAACCTTCTGATGGAACCGAAACAATGCGTGCTCTAACACCAGCGCGTTCTGCTAACAAAGCTTCTGCCTCTACCAAGGTAGACACTTCAGAACCACTTGCTATCAAGATAATATCAGGAGTTCCTTCTACGTCTTTTACCACGTATGCACCTTTGGTAGTGCCCAATGCTTCTTCGTAAGCATTGCCAGTACGAGGCAAATTCTTAACGTTTTGACGCGATAGAATCAAAGCAGTTGGTGTGTCGCAATTTTCTAGTGCCATTTTCCATGCTACGGTAGTTTCGTCTACGTCAGCTGGACGAAGCACCAACATCGAGTTGCGTCCTTTGTGGTTTTTAACCGCTTCCATCAAACGCACTTGCATTTCTTGTTCAATGGGTTGGTGAGTAGGACCGTCTTCGCCTACGCGGAACGCATCGTGTGTCCATACATAAACCACTTGCAAACGCATCAAGGCCGACATACGGAAGGCAGGTTTCATGTAGTCTGAGAACACAAAGAAGGTACCGCACACAGGAATAATACCTCCGTGCAATGCCATACCGTTCATAATACAAGCCATGGCCAATTCGCTTACACCAGCGTGCAAGAAACCACCAGAGAAATCGCCTTTTACAAAGGGTTTGCTATTTTTAAGGAAACCTTCGGTTTTATCTGAGTTAGATAAGTCGGCCGATGCAACTACCATGTTTTCAACTTGTTCCGAGAACAAACCTAACATAGCACCCGAAGCTGAACGGGTTGCTTGGTTGGCTTTTTGTTGAATAGCAGCGTAATCAATTTTTGGAATAACGCCACCGTAGAAATTATGGAATTTAGTAGCCAATTCTGGATTAGCTGCTTCCCAAGCGGCTTGTTCTGCATGACGTTTTGCTACCATAGCACGCAACTCGTTTAAACGAGCTTGGTACATTTCTGCTACTTCGTCAAAAATAACAAATGGATTTTGAGCATCACCGCCCAAGTTTTTAACGGTATTATCGATCGATGCACCTGCAGCACCCAAAGGTTGACCGTGGGTAGACACCATGTTTTCAAAACTTTCACCATTAGGACCTACA
>JAZRBL010000018.1:0-7227 GCA_045635045.1 Candidatus Enterocola sp.
TACGATTGACTATCGAAAGTTGCTTTGCAACTTTTCGGCAATTTCTTTGAATTCTTCGGCCGTCAGTTTCAATTTCGGATTCGAGAAAAGCATATCACTTTCTTTTTGAATAGGAATTAAGTGAATGTGCGCGTGTGGAACTTCTAACCCGATAACCGCTTGTCCTACTTTTTGGCAAGGGAACGCTTTCTTAATGGCAGCTGCCACCTGTTTAGCAAATACTTGAATGCCTGCTACGTCTTCGTCCGAAAGGTCAAAGTAATAATCTACCTCTGCTTTAGGAATTACCAAGGTGTGTCCTTTTACCAAAGGATTGATGTCTAGGAAAGCAAAAAATTTGTCGTTTTCTGCCACTTTGTAGCAAGGAATTTCGCCTGCAACAATTCTGCTAAAAATGCTTGCCATAATCTTATAGTTCGATGTTCATGATTTCAAATTCAACGGTACCTACGGGTAGTTGAACTGGAACAATGTCGCCTACTTTTTTACCAATCAAAGCTTTGGCAATAGGGGTGCCGGTAGAGATTTTGCCTTCGCGTAGGTTAGCTTCGGCTTCCGATACCAACGTATATTTCATTTGTTGGTTGTTTTTGGTGTTACGGATGGTAACTTTGGTTAAGATTTGAACCGAATCGGTAGATACTTGCGATTCATCCAAAATGCGAACATCCAACAAGGTAGCTTTTAGGGTAGCAATTTTAGCTTCCAATAAACCTTGTGCTTCTTTGGCAGAGTCATACTCTGCATTTTCAGAAAGGTCGCCTTTGTCGCGTGCTTCGGCAATTGCATTAACAATGCGAGGTCTTTCT
This sequence comes from Candidatus Enterocola sp., assembly GCA_045635045.1. Lineage (GTDB taxonomy): Bacteria > Bacteroidota > Bacteroidia > Bacteroidales > Paludibacteraceae > Enterocola. Next base: position 810 of record JAZRBL010000018.1, read on the forward strand.
ACCGACTCTAAATGTGCAATCTCTTTTAAAAGGTTATCGTAACCTTCTTTTGACATGTAAGTAATAGCCATAATATAATTGTTGATTTGTTGATTTCAAAAAACACAAAAAAATAAAGAATCCCGATATGGATACCGAGACTCTCCCTTTCCCTTTAAGACGTAGGCAAAGGTAGTTATTCTTTTCGAATTTGCAAAAAAAGATAAGGGCAAGAAGCCCTTATCTTAACCTAAACCTTAAACTATGAAAAATCTTTTCGACTTTCTGAATGCAAATATATAGCAGTTTTTTTTAATTACAAACGTTTGCATTAAAATTGTTATAAAATTAACATAAGTTAACACAAAACGTGTGCATTGAGCCATTTTAAGCAAAAAATGAGGCTCTTAGCATTCGCCTTGCTTAAATTTTCAACTTTTTCCTTTAAATTCATTATCTTTGTCTGATTAAATAAAATAAGGAATGCAAAACAAGAAACTCTTTATAGAAACCTACGGTTGCCAAATGAATTTTGCCGATAGCGAGGTAGTGGCAGCTGTGATGCAAATGGCAGGTTACGATTTGTGCGACGACATAGCAGAGGCCGATGCCGTGTTTATGAATACTTGTTCTATTCGCGATCATGCCGAACAAAAAGCCAATGCTCGTTTGGAATATTTTTCGCAGCTAAAACGCAAAAAGAAAAACCTAATTGTTGGGGTGTTGGGTTGTATGGCAGAACGTGTTAAAGAGCAACTGCTAGAACAAAAGGTGGTAGATTTGGTAGTAGGTCCCGACGCGTATTTGGATTTGCCTCACCTTATTGCGCAAGTAGAACAAGGCGAAAAAGCCATCAATGTAGAGTTCTCTACCACAGAAACGTACAAAGATATTTTGCCCCGTCGCATTGGTGGCAATAAAATAGGTGGCTTTGTGTCCATTATGCGTGGATGCAACAATTTCTGCTCGTATTGCATTGTGCCTTATACCCGCGGACGCGAGCGTTCTCGTCCGTACGAAAGCATTTTAAATGAGGTAAACGACTTGTACAACAAAGGGTATAAAGAAGTTACCTTGCTGGGACAAAATGTAAACTCGTATTTGTTTGAGGACATTAACTTTGCTCAGTTGTTGGATAAATTGGCAATAGCAGTGCCTGGTATGCGCATTCGTTTTACCACCTCACACCCCAAAGATATTCACGAAGAAACCATTCAAGTGATTGCCAAGCATCCTAATTTGTGCAAGCACATTCATTTGCCGGTACAATCGGGCAGTAATAAGATTCTAAAATTAATGAATCGTAAGTACACGCGCGAGTGGTACTTAGAAAAAGTGGCCTTGATTAGAAAGTACATTCCAGATTGTGGTATATCGACCGATATGTTTACCGGTTTTCACGATGAAACCGAAGAAGATCACCAACTTACCCTTCAGTTGATGCGCGAGGTAGGATACGATAGTGCTTTTATGTTCAAATACTCGGAACGCGAGGGTACGTATGCTTCTAAACATTTGCCCGACAATGTCTTGGAAGAAGTAAAATTGCGCCGTTTGCAAGAAATGATTGATTTGCAGCTGGAATTGTCGCATCAAAGCAACCTAAACGATGTGGGAAAAACCTTTGAAGTGTTGGCTGAGGGCTATTCTAAACGCTCTAAAGAACAGTTGTTTGGACGTACATCGCAAAACAAAGTGGTGTTGTTTGATAAAGACGATGTTAAGATAGGCGACTATGTTCAAGTTAAAATTGAGCGTGCGACGGCGGCTACATTGTTTGGTACAAAACTATAAATTTTAATTTTTTTTAAAAAAAAAGTGCTGATTTTTAGCACTATATAAAAAACTTGTGTATCTTTGTAGCTGATTAATTGCGTAATTAAAACAAATTGTATATGAAAAAGCTTTTTACCGTATGTAGTTTATTCTTGATTTCTGTGTTGGCATTTGCTGCTGCAGAGTCGGAAGTAAAAGCATTGGAAACCTCTGAGACAAAAGTTTTACACGACTTTAAAGACTTTTCTCACTGGTCTATCCAAGTGAACGGTGGTTTCTCTCAATTTGATGGTGACGCCAATCAACGTTACGATCAATTGTTGTCATCTTCGCATTTGTTGTGGACAGTTGGTTTGGATGTGGAATATTCTTTCAATCCTGCATGGGGGTTGATTGCTAATTTCCAATACATGCCTTACCAAGGTCATACCAGCAGTACGAAGTATGGTAAAAACTACTTCCGTGGTAATATGTATGCTCCATCGTTGATGCTTTCTATGAACTTGCTTAACTTGTTTGGTCAGTATCGTAGTAGCGCTGCTTGGAACTGGTATTTGAATGCGGGTGTAGGTATTGTATTTTACGATGTAGAAAACACTGCCGAAGCAGACAACTCTAACGCCGAAGCGCAACCAGAAGATGTTCAAGGCGGTAAAAATATTTCTATTCCATTGGGTACTCAAGTGGAATACAATATTAACGATTACCTTGCAGTTGGTTTGAGTGGTTACTATCGTCTTCACAACAAAGATAACTTTGAAGGTCAAGACTATACCAAAGGTACCATGAACGACGGTGAGTTTTATGTAACAGCTAGCTTGCGCGTTAAATTGGCTCCAAATGTAAAAGAAGGTGGTCACATGCGTAACATCTCTATGATGGATTATCGCAAAAAACGTACTGGCGAAAGCAATTTGGAAGCTCGTTTGGATAGCCTAGAAAAACGTGTTAAAGTTCTAGAAGATACCGTAGCCAACAACATTCTTCCTCGCCTAGACGAGTTGGAAAAACAACATGCTACTACTCCTGACGAAGACGGTGACGGTGTACCCGATTTCCGCGATCGCCAAGCCAATACTCCTAAAGGTGCCTTTGTAAACTACTGGGGCGAAGGCATTCCACAAGAAGCTATTCAATCTCCTTGTTGCGACGAAGTAAAACAAGTATTTGCTGCCTTAGGTGTTGATCCAAAAGTAGATTATGATATGTCTGTGTATTTTGCATTCGACAAATCGGCTCTTTCTGCAAAAGCACGTAAAAACATTGAAAAAGCAGTTCAAAAACTAAAAGAGAACCCAGAGATGAAAGTTGAATTGCGCGGCTATTGCGACTTCCCTGGTAGTGACGATTACAACTTGAAATTAAGCGAAAAACGCGTTAAAATGGTAAAAGATGAGTTGGTAAAAGCAGGTATTGCAGAAGACCGTATCTCAGTTCAACCACAAGGTGCTTTGGCTAATCCTCCTAAAGCTGAATTGAAAAACCGTCGTTGCGATTTCTTCTTCTATTAATTAGTAACGCATCCATTATAAAGCCCTTCGCCTAGTTGGCAAGGGCTTTTTTTGTAAATACATTACAATGAATAACATAGGAAATATAAAAAAGCTGTATTTTAAAGATACGTCGTTTGCGAGCCTCATGGAGCAACGTATTTACAATATCTTACTTATTGCTAGTAAGTACGATGCTTTTATGCTAGAAGAAGACGGTCGTATAGATGAGCAGATTTTTAATGAGTACACGTCGTTAAACTTGCGTTATCCCCCTCGTTTTACCTTGGCATCGACCCTAGAAGAGGCGCGCGAATTGTTGTTGACTCGTACCTTTGACCTTATTATTATGATGCCTGCAGTAGAGAATAGCGGTGTCTTTAACTACGCCAAACAGATAAAATCGGTGCATGCAGCGGTGCCCATTGTTTTGTTGACCCCATTCTCTAGCGAGGTGTTTCATCGTTTGTATAAGCACGAAGACTTATCGGCCATCGATTATGTATTTAGTTGGATGGGCGAAACCGATTTGTTGTTGGCCATTGTAAAGTTGATAGAAGATAAGATGAATGTGGATGCCGATATCCATTCGGTTGGGGTACAAGTTATTTTATTTGTAGAAAATTCCATTCAATTTTATTCGGCTATATTACCTTATTTATACAAGCACGTATTTGTGCAATCGCGCTCGTTTATGACGGAAGCGCTAAATGAACACGAACAAATGTTGCGCATGCGTGGACGCCCCAAAATTTTGTTGGCCCGTAACTACGAAGAAGCTCAACGTTTGTACGACAAATATAGGCGCAATATATTAGGGGTGGTTTCGGATGTTCGTTTTGATCGTAACGGCGAAATAGATGCAGCAGCGGGTATTAAGTTGGCAGCCTATATGCGCAGTCAAGACCGATTCCTTCCTATTATCTTGGAGTCGAGCGAGGAGCACAACCGCCAAGAGGCCAAGCAGTTGGGAACGGTGTTTATCAATAAGAACTCCAAAACCATGCACCTGGAGTTAAAAGAGGCGGTTACCTCTACGTTTGGTTTTGGTGAATTTCATTTTGTTGATCCCGATACCAAATGGGTGGTGGCTGTGGTAAAGAATTTAAAGGATTTACAAAACAAGGTCTTTGAAATTCCTGCAGAGTCTATGTTCTATCATTTGTCGCGAAATCATCTGTCTAGATGGTTGTATTCGCGTGCGATGTTTCCACTTGCCGAGTTTTTGCGCGATTTAAGCATCAGTACTATTGAAGAGGTAGACGCTGCCAGAAAAATTATTTTTGATGCCATTGTTTCGTACCGAAAAATAAAGAACCAGGGTGTTGTGGCGGTATTTATGAGTGACCGTTACGATAGCTATTCCAATTTTGCCCGTATAGGCGAAGGCTCTATGGGTGGGAAAGGCCGTGGTTTGGCTTTTTTGGATGTGGTGTCTAAGCGCAATAAAGAGTTTTTTGATTTTGAAACCACACAAATTGTTATTCCTAAAACGGTAGTGCTTTGCGTCGATAAGTTTGACGAGTTTATGGAGCAAAACCAGTTGTATGGGGTAGCATTATCGGATAATTTGTCGGACGATGAAATTTTAAAGCACTTTTTGGCGGCTAAATTGCCTCGTTCGGTGGTGGCTGACTTGTTTGCTTATTTAAAGGCTATCGATTCTCCCATTGCTATTCGTTCTAGTAGTTTGCTAGAAGATGCGCATTACCAACCTTTTGCTGGGGTGTATTCTACCTATATGGTGCCCAATATCAAGGGACATCGTATTTCTACTTTAACCATGGTGTGCGAGGCCATTAAGGCCGTTTATGCTTCGGTTTACTATAAAGATAGTAAAACCTATATGAAGGCCACTAAGAATGTTATTAGTCGCGAAAAAATGGCCGTAGTGTTGCAGGAGGTATGTGGTAGGCAGTATGGTAATCGCTTTTACCCCTCCTTCTCTGGTGTAGGAAGGTCGCTTAATTTTTATCCCATTGGCGAGGAAAAACCAGAAGATGGTGTGGTGAACGTAGCGCTCGGCTTGGGAAAATACATTGTGGACGGTGGTCAAACCTTGCGTTTTTCGCCTAAGCACCCTCATAATATATTACAAACCTCGTCGCTAGAGTTTGCATTGAACGAGACCCAAACGCATTTTAACGCGTTAGATTTGTCGCGTACCACCTTTTCGCCACAAGTAGATGACGGCTTTAATTTGTTTAGACTGTCGGTAAGAGATGCACAGGCAGACGGAACGCTTCGTTTTGTGGCTTCAACCTTCGACCCCTACGACCAAGTTATTCGTGACGGGTTGTACGAAGAAAACTATCGTAAGGTAATTACCTTTGCCAATATTTTAGAGCATGAGGTGTTCCCGTTGGCCGATATTGTAGACAAGGTACTAAAGGTGGGTGAGCGCGAAATGGGTCGCCCGGTAGAAATAGAGTTTGCAGTAAATTTAGATTACACTGAAAACAAAAACAATGTATTTTATTTGCTTCAAATACGCCCCATTGTAGATGCCAACAAGTCTATTGATGAGGATTTAGAGCAGGTGCCTTTGGATACCACATTAATTACCTCACGTCAAGCCTTGGGTAATGGTATTATTGATAACCTACGCGATGTGGTGTACGTAAAAGAAGGTATGTTTGGCCCTTCTAATAATCAGCTTATTGCCTACGATATCGATAAAATAAACCGTCAGCTGATGGAAGAAGATCGCCCCTATGTTTTAGTTGGTCCCGGCAGATGGGGCAGTAGCGATACGTGGTTAGGTATACCAGTAAAATGGCCTAATATTGCAGGGGCTAAGGTGATAGTAGAGGCTGGTAAAACATCTTATCATATAGACCCAAGCCAGGGTACACACTTTTTTCAGAACCTAACATCGTGTGGATCGGCTTACTTAACGGTAGATGGGTCTGACGACCGTGAGGTTTGTAGCATGGATTATTTAGAAACGTTGCCAGTTATGGCAGAAACTAAATACATCAAGCATGTGCGCCTTGAGCAGCCTTTGGTTGCCAAAATTGATGGCAAAAAAGGCATAGGGGTAGTGCTTAAAGAAGGGTAGTTTTACCTTTTTGCTGTAAAAAGGCAATTTTTTAGCAAAAAAGTTTGCAGTTCTAAAAAAAGGTATTACCTTTGCATCCACTTAAACGATGGTGCCATAGCTCAGTTGGTAG
>JAZRBL010000019.1:0-1769 GCA_045635045.1 Candidatus Enterocola sp.
CCACATACCCCAAATTTCCATTCATACCTCGGCCCGAAATGTTTTGTTGTGTTGTGTAAAAAGAAACAAGGGAATAACTCAGTGTTACTCCCTTGTTTTGTTGTGTTAAGTATTGTATTTCAGTAGATTACTTGCTAAGTGCAGTAGCAACGTCAACAGCACAAGCTACAGAACATCCTACCATTGGGTTGTTACCGATACCGAGGAATCCCATCATTTCTACGTGAGCAGGAACTGATGAAGAACCAGCAAACTGAGCATCAGAGTGCATACGTCCAAGCGTATCAGTCATACCGTAAGAAGCAGGACCTGCAGCCATATTGTCAGGGTGAAGTGTACGACCAGTACCACCACCAGAAGCTACAGAGAAATATTTTTTACCTGCCAAAACGCGTTCTTTTTTGTAAGTTCCAGCTACTGGGTGTTGGAAGCGAGTTGGGTTTGTAGAGTTACCAGTGATAGAAACATCTACATCTTCTTTCCACATTACAGCTACACCTTCGCGAACATCGTCAGCACCATAGCAATTTACTTTTGCTCGTGGACCATTGCTATAAGCTTTGGTTTTAACCACTTTCAATTCGCCAGTGAAATAGTCGAATTCAGTTTGAACGTATGTAAATCCGTTGATTCTTGAAATAATCATAGCAGCGTCTTTGCCCAAACCGTTCAAGATTACTCGCAATGGGTTTTTACGTACTTTGTTTGCCATTTCAGCAATTTTGATAGCACCTTCAGCAGCTGCAAACGATTCGTGTCCTGCTAAGAAAGCAAAACATTGAGTTTCTTCGCGAAGAAGACGAGCCGCCAAGTTGCCGTGACCGATACCTACTTTGCGGTCATCAGCTACAGAACCAGCGATGCAAAATGCTTGCAAACCTTCGCCGATAGCTTCAGCAGCATCAGCTGCGTTTTTGCAACCTTTTTTGATAGCAATAGCAGCACCTACTACGTATGCCCATTTCGCATTTTCGAAACAGATGTTTTGAGTTTGTTCACATTCCAAATATGGATCCAATCCGTATTGTTCGCAAATTTGGTTTGCTTCTTCGATAGAAGCAATGCCATAGGAGTTCAACACTTTGTTAATATTAGCCAAACGACGATCTTGGCTTTCAAATTTTACTTCACGTATCATTTCTTTTTCCTCCTATTTTTAGTCAATTCTTGGATCAATAAATTTAACAGCACCTTGTTCTTCGGTGAAACGTCCGTAGTGTGCAGTAGCTTTTTTCAATGCTTCGTTAGCATCAACGCCTTTTTTGATTTGTTCCATCATAACACCAAGGCGAACAAACTCATAACCGCAAACCTCGTCATCAGCATCTAAAGCAATTTTAGTTACATAGCCTTCGGCCATTTCGAGATAACGAACACCTTTTGCTTTAGTAGAGAACATAGTACCTACTTGTGAGCGAAGTCCTTTACCAAGGTCTTCAAGTCCAGCTCCGATAACCAAACCACCTTCAGAGAAAGCAGATTGAGTACGTCCGTAAACAATTTGTAAGAAAAGTTCGCGCATTGCTGTGTTGATAGCGTCGCAAACCAAGTCGGTATTCAACGCTTCGAGCAATGTTTTTCCAGGAAGAATTTCTGCTGCCATAGCTGCAGAGTGAGTCATACCAGAGCAACCGATAGTTTCTACCAAAGCTTCTTCGATGATACCATCTTTTACGTTAAGTGACAACTTGCACGCACCTTGTTGTGGAGCGCACCAACCAATACCGTGAGTCATACAAGTCGGATCGTAGCCATGTCGTTCTGTGAGC
>JAZRBL010000020.1:0-2292 GCA_045635045.1 Candidatus Enterocola sp.
CTGCTTGCAAACCTACTTCGCAAATGCCTTCTTTCATGGTAGCCACAAAACGGTATTTTTTGTTTTCGGCTGCCAATTGTTGGCGTTTAGCTTCAAATTCAGCATCCAATTCCGAAATGTTTTTCCAGAAATCTTCTAGCGAACCTTCAAAGTATTTGTTAGGTACAAATAGGTTTTTCTTAACGTCGGCTTGTTCTACTTTGTAACCTGCTTCGCGTGCCAAAATAACCAATTTGCGAATTACGTCGGTACCGCTAAGGTCAATACGTGGGTCGGGCTCTGCAAAACGAGCTTCTTTAGCCATCTCGATGGTTTTAGAGAAGGGAATCTCGGCGCTGATGGTATTGAAAATATAGTTCAAAGTACCCGAAAGCACGGCCTCAATTTTTAAGATACGGTCGCCACTGTTAATCAAACTGTTCATGGTGTTGATAATGGGCAAGCCCGCACCTACGTTGGTTTCAAACAAATATTTGATGCCTTTTTTGCGTGCTGTATTTTTTAATTCTTCGTACAAAGGATAAGGACCCGATGCGGCAATTTTGTTGGCAGCCACTACCGATACGTTGTGTTTCAATAGGTCGGCATAAAGGGTTGCAATAGCAGCGCTAGCAGTACAGTCTACAAACACCGAGTTGAACAAGTTCATTTCAATAATCTTGTTTTTGATTTCTTCTGGGGTAGTAGGTTGTCCTTTTTCTTTGATTACGTCCATGTAACGGCTAAGGTCAATGCCTTCTTCGTCAAATACCGAACCGTTAATATCGGTAATACCCACAACGTTTAGTTTAACGCTGTTTTGTTTCATGATTTTTTCTTGTTGGTGTGCAATTTGTTCCAACAAGCTGCCTCCTACGGTACCGGTACCTACCAAGAAAATATTAAGTGCTTGGTAATCGGCCAAGAAGAACGAATCGTGCAATACATTCAACGCTTTGGTTAGGCTTTCTTGTTTGATAACGAACGAAATGTTGGTTTCGCTAGCACCTTGCGCGCAAGCAATGATGTTGATGCCGCTACGGCCCAATGTGTCAAACAATTTGCCTGCCAAGCCAGTGTGAGCACGCATGTTTTCGCCAACAATGGCCACAGTAGCCAAATCTTTCATAGGAGTGATAGAACCAATGTCGCCACGTTCTAGCTCGCTTTTGAATTCGGCGGTTAGTGCGCTAACAGCTGCGTCGGCTTCGGCGTTGCGAATAGCAAACGTAGTAGAGTTTTCTGACGATGCTTGCGAAATTAAGAAAACGCTAATGCCTTTATCGGCCAATGCTTTGAAGGTACGAGAGCTAATGCCCGATACACCTACCATGCCCATGCCTTGCAAGGTAATTAGGCAGGTATCGTTAATGGATGAAATGCCTTTGATGGCTTTGCTTTCGGCACTTTGTTGGTGCGAAATCTTCGTTCCCTTAAACGTTGGGTTGCATGTATTTTTTATCATGATTGGAATATTTTTTTCGTACACAGGATAGATGGTAGGTGGGTAAATTACTTTTGCACCAAAGTTAGAAAGTTCAACCGCTTCGATGTACGATAGCTCATCGATGGTGTATGCATTTTTTACCATGCGTGGGTCGGCGGTAAGGAAACCGTCTACGTCGGTCCAAATTTCTAGTACCGATGCGCCCAATGCAGCCGCTACAATGGCAGCGGTGTAATCGGAACCACCACGTCCTAGGTTGGTAATGATGCCACTTTCGCTATCGGTCGATATAAAACCACCCATTACGCTAACAGCTGGCAAATCTGCCATTTTTTCTTGTAAAAGCGAATAGGTAAGTGCTTGGTTTAAGGCATTTTTGTGCATGCCTTCTTGGGTTTTGATCAATTCTAGGCTGTTAAACCATTTAGCATCCAATACGGCAGCAATGATAATAGACGACATGCGTTCGCCATAACTTACTACCAAGTCCATGTCTTTGGGCGAAATGGTTTGGATGCCTTCTAGGCTGGTAAGGATGGTTTTGATTTCATCCAAAAGAGCCATTACTTGCTCGCTTACGGATGCTTGCAAGTGGGTAGGAACAACTCCTGCTATGATGTTTTTGTGAATGGTAACAATGTTTTCGAGTTGGGTGGTGTAGGCGGTTGTTCCAGCTACAGCTTGGGTGGTAGTGGCAATTAACTTGTCTGTGATGCCTCCCACGGCCGATACAACTACTACTGCTGGCTCTGAAATAGCCGACACAATTTCTTTCACTCTACGAATGTTTTCTACGGAACCTACGGATGTTCCGCCGAATTTCAATACTTTCATTGTCTTTTAAAAATTAATTAATCTGCACTATT
>JAZRBL010000021.1:0-4862 GCA_045635045.1 Candidatus Enterocola sp.
AAAAACTCCCGAACCAAGGTTCAGGAGTTTTTTTTATTATAACGTAGCTATTTATTTTACTTTTTCTACGATTGCTTTGAATGCAGCAGGTTCGTTCATAGCAAGGTCTGCAAGAGCCTTACGGTTAATGTTGATACCTGCTTTGTGAATAGCACCCATCAATTTAGAATATGACATACCTTCCAAACGAGCGGCAGCGTTGATACGTTGAATCCACAATGCGCGGAAGTTACGTTTTTTGTTTTTACGATCGCGATAAGCATATTGCAAACCTTTTTCCCAGGTATTTTTAGCAACGGTCCAAACGTTTTTGCGTGCACCGAAATAACCGCGAGTTAATTTTAAAATTTTCTTTCTTCTTGCTCTTGAAGCAACGTGATTGACTGATCTTGGCATTTTTTTTAATTTTTTTGATTGTTAGCGTCGCAGTATGCGAACTTAAAGCTAAGCATTCGGTTAATAACTCTTATTTAAGACCCAACAATGATTTAACTGCAGACTCGTCAGATGGTGCAACCAAACCTGAATAAGTCAAGTTACGTTTTGCTTTTGTTGTTTTCTTAGTCAAAATGTGACGCTTAAATGCGTGCTTTCTTTTGATTTTTCCTGTTCCGGTAAGGGTGAACCTTTTTTTGGCACCGGAATTAGTTTTCATTTTTGGCATTGTTCTTAAAATTTATTGAGTGAAAAAAATTATTTCTTCTTTTTAGGCGATAGCATAATGATCATGCGTTTACCTTCTAATTGTGGCATTTGGTCCACCTTGCCGTACTCTTCCAAATCGTTCGCAAAGCGCAACAAAAGTACTTCGCCTTGTTCTTTAAACATAATAGAACGTCCTTTAAAGAATACGTATGCTTTTAATTTAGCACCTTCTTGCAAGAAACCTTTTGCGTGTTTCAATTTAAAGTCGTAATCGTGCTCGTCGGTTTGTGGACCGAAACGAATTTCTTTGATAACTACTTTAACGTTTTTAGCTTTTTGTTCTTTTTCTTTTTTCTTTAATTGATAAAGAAATTTAGAATAGTCAACAATACGACATACTGGAGGTTGCGCAGTAGGAGAAATTTCTACCAAATCAAGGTCCATTTCGTCTGCAATGCGCATGGCTTCTGTATACGAATATACACCTTGTTCTACATTGTCGCCCACCAGGCGAACTTCGTTTACACCGCGGATGCGGTCGTTAATACGATGTAACTCTTCTTTGCCTCTTGGCTTAGAATTGTTGTTTCTTGGTGTAAAGTTGGTTGCGATAAAGTACGTCCTCCAAACGTTGTATTAAAAAGATTCTAAAAATTGCGTGCAAATATACAACAATTTTTAGAATCTAAAAGGGTTTTTAGTAAATTATTTTTCAACTTCCATTTCTACTACCTTACCCAAGGCATTAATGGTTACTTCCGAACCATCTTTAAAGTCGAACTCATACTCCATTCCGTCGTTCGATACCTTAACAATCTTCTTGTCAGAGAATTGTTTGTCAATGGCATCGTTTACACGATTGGGATAGATAAAACGAGGCATTACTGCTTTTTTGTTTTTCAAGGTAATTTCGCTCCACGCGCCTACCATATCAAATTCAATCTGTGTTTTATTGGCCAACACCACCGCGTATTCGGTTACATAGGTGTCAGTATCTACCATTTTGAGCACTTTTTTTACTTTAACCCCTTCAAAGTAGGTATTCAAAAACTCTTGCGACTTTTCGGGTAGATCTGTTTGGGTAATTTTGGTTTGAACTTCGTCTGCCATCACAGCACCTGCAAACACAAAAATAGCTAGCAAAGAAATGATTTTTTTCATAAGCTTTTATTATTTAATAAAACTTTCGGTCATGGCTACTACCTCGTTGTTAATATGAGCAGCAAAGTCTTCTACAGACATAGCACCCATATCACCAGCACCTTGACGACGTACCGATACTTGGTTGTTTTCGGCTTCTTTTTCACCTACAATTACCATGTAAGGAATACGTTTTAATTCGTTGTCACGAATTTTACGGCCAATTTTTTCGTTTCTATCGTCAACGCTTACACGAATATCCGACAATTCCAATTGACGAGCTACCTCATATGCATAGTCGCAATATTTTTCGCTGATAGGCAACACCACCACCTGATCTGGAGTTAACCACAATGGGAATTTACCGCCGGTGTGCTCAATAAGCACTGCTACGAAACGTTCCATCGAACCAAAAGGAGCACGGTGAATCATAACAGGACGGTGTTTTTGGTTGTCTTCGCCTACGTAATCCAAATCAAAACGTTCGGGCAAGTTATAGTCTACTTGAATGGTACCCAATTGCCAACGACGACCAATGGCGTCTTTTACCATAAAGTCTAGTTTAGGACCATAGAAAGCAGCCTCGCCTAGTTCGATGCGAGCTTTTAAGCCTTTTTCTTGGCAAGCTTCTACAATGGCGCTTTCGGCTTTTTCCCATACATCGTCGCTACCAATGTATTTGGTTTTATTTTCGGGGTCGCGAAGCGAAATTTGTGCCTCAAAGTTTTTAAAATCCAACGCATTGAAGATGATGAAAATAATATCCATTACTTTCAAGAACTCTTCTTTTAATTGGTCGGGACGGCAGAAAATGTGCGCATCGTCTTGGGTAAAGCTACGTACGCGGGTTAAACCGTGCAACTCGCCACTTTGTTCGTAACGATATACGGTACCAAATTCGGCAAAACGAAGTGGAAGGTCTTTGTACGAACGAGGTTTGAATTTATAAATTTCACAGTGGTGAGGGCAGTTCATGGGTTTTAGCAAATACTCTTCGCCTTCTTCGGGGGTATGAATAGGTTGGAACGAGTCGGCACCGTATTTTGCATAGTGACCCGAAGTTACCCACAATTCTTTTTGACCAATGTGTGGGGTCATTACTTGTTGATAACCAAAACGTTTTTGAATTTGTTTTAGGAAATCTTCCAAACGCAAGCGCAAAGCGGTACCTTTTGGCAACCACAATGGCAAACCTTTACCTACCGATTCGCTAAAGGTAAACAATTCCAATTCTTTGCCAATTTTACGGTGGTCGCGTTTTTTAGCTTCCTCCATCAATTGCAAATACTCATCTAACATTTTCTTTTTAGGGAACGAGATACCATACAAACGGGTTAATTGTTTGCGGGTAGCATCGCCACGCCAGTATGCACCGGCTACGCTGGTAATTTTAAAGGCTTTGATCAACCCTACGTTGGTAATGTGTGGACCTTTACACAAGTCTACAAAACCACCTTGACGATAAATGGTAATGGTACCATCTTCTAGGTCGTTGATCAATTCCAATTTGTACGATTCGTTCTTTGCAGCAAACATCGCCAACGCATCGGCTTTGCTGATTTCTTCGCGAACCACTTGTTCTTTGCGAGCCACAATTTCCATTACTTTGGCTTCGATAGCCGCAAAATCGCTTTCTTTGATAACCGCTGTACCTGGGTCTACGTCGTAGTAGAAACCGCTTTCTATAGCAGGTCCAATACCAAATTGGATGCCAGGATACAACTCTTGCAAAGCTTCTGCCATTAAGTGTGCAGAGGTGTGCCAGAAAGCATGTTTACCTTCGGCATCGTCCCATTTGAACAATTTAATGGTAGCGTCCTCTGTTATAGGACGATCTATTTCGGTTACGGTGTCGTTTACTTGTACTGCAATAACATCTTGTGCCAAACGCGTACTAATGCTTTCGGCAATTTGAAAACCCGTTACGCCATTTTCGTATTCGCGTACGGAACCATCGGGAAAAGTAATTTTAATCATAATTGTTCTATTTTTTGTGGACTACAACTTCCACGTTATTTTTGAGCATGTAAAGTTAACTCTTTTCGACGAGATTAACCCTTTTCTTTGACTATTTTTTGGTTTTTGACGGACAAATTGCCCACAAACCGCAAGTTTCACACTTAGGGCTACGGGCTATGCACACATACCTACCATGCAACAAGAGCCAATGGTGCGCTACCCCCCACTCTGCTTTGGGAATGTTGGCCGTCAATGCTCTTTCTACTGCCAACGGGGTGGTGGCGGTTTTAGGGGCCAATCCCAAACGATGCGCCACCCTAAAAACATGGGTATCGACCGGCATAGCAGGCTGATCAAAAGCCACTGCCATTACCACACTGGCCGTTTTGCGCCCAACTCCGGGCAAGGTTTGCAGTTGCTCCAAATTGGCAGGCACTTGTCCGTTAAAGTCTTGCTGCAATTTTTGTGCCAAGCCTATAAGGTGTTTGGCCTTGTTATTGGGATAAGAAACCGATTGAATGTAATACAGCACATCGTCCAGAGTAGCTTGTGCCAATTGTTGGGCAGTAGGATACGCCTTAAACAAGGCAGGAGTTACTTGATTAACGCGTTTGTCGGTGCATTGGGCAGATAACACCACGGCCACTATTAATTCAAAGGGGTTGTTATAGTGAAGTTCAGACTCGGCAATGGGCATATTAACCCTAAACCAGTCTAACACAGCTTGATATCTTTCTTTGCGTGTCAAATTACACCATTTTTCTATTGTCGTGCACGTCTAACTCGTTACCGTCGGAATCGACAAACTGATACTGCAGCAAGCTGTAATCGTAGTTGGGCAACACTTTAAAACGGAAGCCGTATTTCCAACGCCACTTGCACAAAATAGAGAAGCAGCCCTGATGCAAAAAAGCATACACAAACGGGTGTACATACAGTACAAAACGTTTGGTTTTGAGTTGTCGCTCTACCATTTCGATGCGCGAAGCCAAAAAGTCGACAAATAAAATAGAAGAAGCTATTTTCCCGCTACCATTGCATGTTGGACAAGCCTCTAGCGTATCGACCTCTGTTACGGGACGTACCCGTTGACGCGTAATTTGCATCAAACCAAACTT
>JAZRBL010000022.1:0-5597 GCA_045635045.1 Candidatus Enterocola sp.
GCAAGGTTCCTTGGCCGAGTGGTTAGGCACCGGTCTGCAAAACCGTCTACAGCAGTTCGAATCTGCTAGGAACCTCAAAGCCTGCTAGTTTAGCAGGCTTTTTTCTTTTTTATCCCCTTTCTACTCCGCTCTATTACATTCTTTAACGTTCTATTTCTTTGGTCAGTTTAGGCTATTTTTGTATCTTTGCAACTTATTATACACAAACGCGTAATTTGCATTATGAAAACAGTTATAGAGCCATCCGTCATTGATGGCATTATGCAAGAATTAGAAATCAAAGACATACAAACCGCATCCATTCGTCAAATTGGTGCATTGGTGCGCAAAGCCGAAATGGCCACCGGCCAAGAATACATCCACTTTGAGATGGGCATCCCAGGTCTTCCTCCATCGGCCGTAGGTGTACAAGCCGAATGCGAAGCCCTTCAAAAAGGCGTAGCATCGCAATACCCTATTATTGATGGTATTCCTGCTTTAAAACAAGAAGCTTCTCGCTTTATCAAAGCTTTTTTAAATACCGACATCAGCCCAGAGGGTTGTACCCCAACTGTGGGTTCTATGCAAGCTTCGTTTGCATCGCTTATGCTTTGCTCGCAATTGGATCCTAAAAAAGACACCATCTTATACATCGACCCTGGTTTCCCTGTACAAAAAATGCAGGCAAACGTAATTGGCGCTAAAATTGCCTCGTTCGATATTGCCGATTACCGCGACGAGAAACTACGCGAAAAATTAGAAAGTTACTTTAAGCAAGGTAACATTTGTGCGGTTCTTTATTCCAGCCCCAACAACCCATCTTGGATGTGCTTGAACCACCAAGAATTGCAAATCATTGGCGAATTGGCTACCAAATACGATGTTATTGTTATCGAAGACTTGGCCTACATGACCATGGACTTCCGTCAAGACTTTGGCATCCCATTCCAAGCACCCTATCAACCATCTGTATCGCACTATACCGACAACTACATTTTGTTGATGAGTGCCTCTAAAATCTTTAGCTATGCTGGCCAACGTATTGCCGTTGCATGCATCTCTGATGCCTTGTACCACAGACATTACGACAGTCTTGCCAAACGTTATGGCATTGCACGTTTTGGTGCTGCTTATAGTTACGTATTTTTGTATACCTTCTCGTCGGGGGTATCACACTCGGCACAATACGCCATGGCTGCCATGCTTAAAGCCGCTTGCGATGGTACCTACACCTTTGTACAAGACGTAAAAGAATACGCCAACCGCACAGCAAAAATCAAAGATATCTTATACCGCAATGGTTTCCACATCGTTTACGACAAAGACGGCGATTGCCCCGTTAGCGATGGTTTCTTCTTTACCATTGGCTATAAAGATATGTCGGGAGCCGAATTACTAAAAGAATTGTTGTATTATGGTGTGAGTGGCATCGACCTTGCTACCACCGGTTCTACTCGTGCTGGTATCAGAGCTTGTTCGTCCAATATTTTGCCCCACCACTACCAACTTTTAGAAGAACGCTTGCAGCTTTTCAATCAAAACCATTAAGACCTTATACTATCATGAATCAGTCGATTTATTTTGAACCACAAATCGAAACCATGTCGCGCCAAGATTTAGAGGCGTTACAACTAAAAAGACTTCAAGAAACGGTAAAACGTGCTGCCAAGGCACCTTACTATAAAAAAAGGTTTGAAGAAATGGGCATTTCGCCAGACGATATTAAAAGTTTGGCCGATTTGAGCAAATTGCCCTTTACTACCAAACAAGACATGCGCGAAAATTACCCTTTTGGATTTTTAGCATGCGACAAAAAAGAATTGGTACGTTTACACTCTAGTAGTGGCACAACCGGCAATCCTACCGTTATTTGCCACACTAAAAACGACATTGCTACTTGGGCCAACCGTGTAGCACGTTGCTTTTACATGGTAGGCTTACGCGATACCGACGTTATTCAAAACTCGTCGGGTTACGGTATGTTTACGGGTGGTTTGGGCATCCAAGCGGGTATCGAAGCATTGGGCGCTATGTCTATACCTGCTGCTGCAGGCAATAGCCGTCGACAAATCAAATGCATTACCGACTACGGCACCACTGCTATTCACGCTATTCCTAGCTACGCATTGCGTTTGGCCGATGTATTTGACGAATTGGGCATCGACCCAGCCAAAGACACCCAATTAACAACCTTCTTAATTGGCGCAGAACCTCATACCGAAGAAACACGCCGTAAAATTGAAGAACGTTTTGGCGTAAAAGCATACAACTGCTTTGGTATGACCGAAATGAGTGGTCCTGGCGTAGCCTTTGAATGTACCGAACAATACGGTATGCACCTTTGGGAAGACTGCTACATTGTAGAAATTGTAGACCCAACCACCTTGCAACCCGTTGCCGAAGGCGAAATTGGCGAGATGGTTCTTACTACCCTAGACCGCGAAGGCATGCCACTTTTGCGTTATCGCACCCGCGATTTAACGCGCATTATTCCTGGCCAATGTCCTTGCGGACGTACACACCGCCGTATAGACCGTATCAAAGGTCGTAGCGACGATATGTTTATTGTAAAAGGGGTAAATATTTTCCCTATGCAAATAGAAAAAATCTTGATGCAATATCCCGAAGTAGGCACCAACTACCTTATTACCATCAAGTCAGAAAACAACAACGACGAATTGTTCATCGAAGTTGAAAAATCGAATGTAGCCATTGCAGACGAACGTGCTTTATGCAAAGACATAACCCGTAAACTGAAAGACGAGTTGTTGTTAACTCCTTGTGTAATTTTGCGCGAAAAAGACGAAATTCCAAATGCAGAAGGAAAAGCGGTACGTGTAAAAGACCTACGTCCCAAAGAATAATAAGATGAAAAAATCGGATATCCTATTTATCATTGCTGTTGCCGTATTGCTTACGCCTTTTTTTGTAAGCGATGCCGTGTTTGAAGCCTATAAAAATGCCAATGCTACCCACCCATACGTCATGGCTTTTGTTAAGTTTATGCTCCTATCGAGCGTAGGCGAAATGCTTGGATTACGTATTAAAGAAGGTGTATACACCTACAAAGGCTATGGCATGCTACCCCGCGCTGTTGTATGGGGTTTATTTGGCGTACTTATTGCCATTGCCATGGGAGTATTCAAAGCAGGCATCCCTGTTGTACTAGAAAGCATGGGAATAGAAAACATGGTTACAGCTATGAAGGGTCAGTTATCGTGGGCAAAAGTATTGGGTGCTTTTTGCATCTCTACAGCTATGAATACCTTTTTTGCCCCCATGTTTATGACGGTACACAAGGTAACCGATACGCATATTCTTGCCAATGGCGGAAAACTCAAAGCCTTGGTAACACCCATTGAATTTGGTAACATCTTATCTCAAATTAATTGGAAAATACAATGGGGCTTTGTATTTAAAAAGACACTACCACTTTTTTGGATTCCAGCACATACCATTACCTTTTTATTACCTGGCGAGTTTCAGGTGCTGTTTGCTGCATCACTCAGCATTGTATTAGGCGTTCTGCTATCTGTAGCAGCCGCTATGTCACGAACCAAATAAAAAAGCATGCTTTTTACAAGAAAGATACCTAGATACTGGATAGACAATAAAACCATGGTATGGACTACCATCCTAACCATTTTATTCTCTATTCTATTTCTGTTGATATACGGCCCTTTTTCGGCAACTTCTTGGTTATCACTTATTAAGGTACAACAACCCAATTACTTCCAAATTGTATTGGCTAGTATCTCATTCTATTTGGTAGCCCTTGCTATACTGGTACTTAGTAAGTTCATCCTTCATACCATTCAACGTAAACATCCGTTTAATTTACGCAACATACTTTTATGGGTATTGGTAGAGGCGGTTACCTTGTCGTTGGTATATACTCTATTTACAGAAGTATTTATTATTCCCGATCCAGCACTCTTTCTTCCTATCTTAGGAAGATCTTTTCTGGTCATGCTATTCATTCTTTTTATTCCTTACACCATCGGCATACTAATAGCCACTACCATACATCAACGTAAGTTGCTGAACAGAATGACATTAAGGGTTCAAAAAGGTATAAACGACGACCCTCAGTTAATTCCACTTATCGACAATACCGGAAAGTTAAAACTAACCATAAACATCGATGCCCTGTATTACGTAGAATCGCAAGATAACTACGTAAAAATTTACTACGAAATGGACGGAAAAATATGTAACTACATGTTACGTTGTACCACAAAAGACATCGAAGATAAATTTAAAGGCCATGTGATTCGATGCCATCGATCGTATATCGTCAACAAGAATAAGATAGCGTCTTTTAATAACAAAAGAGATAATCTTTTCCTGACATTGAATCACAACGACCTACAACCTATTCCAGTTTCTAGAACGTACGTTAACCTCATTCAAGAAGTTATAACTCATTGATAATTAGATAAATCAGCCAATTCAAAACGTTCAATGTAGCCTGCATTCATATCTACGAGCGAGGCTACGTACGATACAAACACACGGGCTGACTGAGCAAACAAGGTTTCATTGGCAGAGGCATCTTGCAACAACAAATAGCCCATGATAATGCAGCCTGCCATTTCTACCAGTTTTCTACCCAACAGGTCTATTGCTTCCTGGCATTGCCATTCCACAACGCGATTTACAGCAGCAACGTATCTTTCTTGCAACAAATTAAGTTGTTGCAACAAGGGTTGCATGCTCTCCGCAACGGAAGTCTCAGCATATTCTTGCATCACAGAAGCATAATAACCACTGGTAACGTATCGAATGGCAGCAATCACCTGCATTTGAGTGGTTCCCTCGTAGATATTGGTTACACGCGCATCACGGTACAAGCGTTCGCAAGTATAATCTTTCATGTAACCCGATCCACCGTGAATTTGCACACAATCGTAGGCATTCTGATTGCAGAACTCACTACCCAACCCTTTAGAAAGCGGTGTAAACGCGTCGGCCATTTTGCTGTATCTTTTCATTTCGGCCCTTTCTTCGGGCAACAATTTACGCTCTTTCGCAATTTCTTCTAACGTCTTGTACAAATCGACGTAGCGCGATGTTTGGTACAACAAAGAACGCATCGCATCCAATTTGGCTTTCATGGTTGCCAACATTTCTGCCACTGGCAACATTTCTACAATGGGTTTACCAAACTGTTTGCGTTGTTTTGCATATTGTAACGCTTCCGAATAAGCGGCATGCGATATGCCCACCGATTGTGCGGCAATACCCAAACGAGCCCCATTCATCAACGCCATTACGTATTTAATCAAACCTAATTTGCGGTCGCCACACAATTCTGCCTTGGCATTATTATACACCAACTCGCAAGTAGGCGAACCTTTGATACCCATTTTATGCTCTATGCGACGCACTTCTACACCACCATCACGTTTGTCGTAAATAAACATAGAAAGTCCGCGACCGTCTTTGGTACCTTCTTCCGAACGTGCCAACACCAAATGGATATCGCTATCGCCGTTGGTAATGAATCGTTTTACACCGTTCAAATACCAGCAACCATCTTCTTCGCTATACGTGGCCTTTAATTCAAGACTTTGCAAATCGCTACCGGCATCGGGTTCTGTCAAGTCCATCGACAT
>JAZRBL010000023.1:0-5093 GCA_045635045.1 Candidatus Enterocola sp.
CAGCCATTGTTGAAATTGTGGTAATGAATCGTGCTGAGGTTAAATATTCAACTGTTCAAAACTGGTACCCTGGCGATAAAGATGGCAAAGGAGGTATTTACAATTTTGTTACCAAACGCGGTATTTGCAAGGGCGAATCGGCTAAATTGTCGTGGACACAAGTAGAAACGGGTTCGGCCATCACCTGGAAGTATCCCAGCTGTATCCTAAAAGGCGACAATTCCATTGGCGAATTTTATTCGGTAGCCTTTACCAACCATTACCAACAAGCCGATACCGGTACCAAAATGATCCACTTGGGTAAAAATACCAAAAGTCGCATCGTTTCAAAAGGTATTTCGGCAGGTAAAAGCCAAAATTCATACCGTGGTTTGGTGCGTGTATCGCAACATGCCGATGGCGCTCGTAATTTTTCGCAATGCGATAGCTTGCTATTAGGCAGTGAATGCGGGGCACATACTTTCCCCGAAATTGATGTGCACAATCCCACAGCTGTGCTAGAACACGAGGCTAGTACGTCAAAAATAAACGAAGATCAAC
Organism: Candidatus Enterocola sp.; assembly: GCA_045635045.1. Classification (GTDB taxonomy): domain Bacteria; phylum Bacteroidota; class Bacteroidia; order Bacteroidales; family Paludibacteraceae; genus Enterocola. The sequence goes on from JAZRBL010000023.1 coordinate 541, forward strand.
TTTTTTATTGCAACCAACGCGGTATTGCCACCGAAGATGCGGTAGGCCTTATTGTAAATGGTTTTGCCAAAGAAGTACTTAATAAATTACCCATGGAATTTGCTGTCGAAGCTCAAAAATTGTTGCAAATTTCTTTAGAAGGAAGTGTAGGTTAGTATGTTAGAAATAGTCAATTTACATGCCGAAGTTAACGGCAAAGAAATATTAAGAGGTATCAACCTGAGTGTTAAAGCAGGCGAGGTACACGCCATTATGGGACCCAACGGTTCAGGTAAAAGTACCCTTTCGGCTGTGTTAGCAGGCCATCCTGCCTTTACAGTAACCCAAGGTTCCGTTACTTTTAATGGCAAAGATTTGTTGGCCATGCCTGCCGAAGAACGTTCGCGCGCCGGATTGTTCTTGAGTTTCCAATATCCTGTAGAAATTCCAGGTGTTAGCATGGTAAACTTTATGCGAGCTGCCGTAAACGAGCACCGCAAATACAAAGGTCAAGATCCTTTAACCGCTGGCGAGTTTCTTAAATTGATGCGCTCCAAAAAAGATATTGTCGAATTAGACAACAAATTGGCCAATCGTTCGGTAAACGAAGGTTTTTCGGGCGGCGAGAAAAAACGCAACGAAATTTTCCAAATGGCCATGCTAGAACCATGTTTGTCTATATTGGACGAAACCGATTCTGGTCTTGATATCGATGCGTTACGCATTGTGGCAAACGGGGTAAATCAATTAAAAACCCCTCAAAATGCCTCTATCGTGATTACTCACTACCAACGTTTGTTGGATTACATCGTGCCCGATATTGTGCACATTTTGTACAAAGGTCGTATTGTAAAAACAGCAGGACGCGAATTGGTAGCCGTGTTAGAAGAAAAAGGATACGATTGGATTAAACAAGAAGTAGGAGAGTAATGATACACGACGGTTACATAGCATTGTTTAGGGAAAACGAGGCTTTGTTTCAGCAAAACCTACCTGCATGGCGCAAGCAAATGCGCAACGATGCAGTGGTAAGTTTGCAGAACCAAAACAAGGCGACTTTTGCCGATGCCTACGCCCTTGATTACGGCTTGAATCCACAACGTTTGCCATTTAAGGGCAATCCTTTCTCGCTGTTCATGTGCGATATCCCTGGCATCACTACCTATAACTATTTGGTGTTGAACGATAGTTTTTATGCCCAACCCAACTTGCCCGCATTGCCTGCAGGAGTGGTTATTTGTAGCCTTGCACAAGCTTTTGTACAACACGCAGACTTGTTGCAACCTTACATCAGCCAATTAGCCCTTCAAAATCCCGATGTGGCATTGAATCAACTCCTTGCCCAAGACGGTATGTTTCTTTATGTGCCCGATGGTGTGCAATTGGAGCGCCCCATTCAGCTCGTCAATATGATGTACGGCACGGTAGATATGATGGCAGTTAGCCACAACGTGGCCATTATTGGCGAAAATGCCAAAGCGCAAGTGTTGGTGTGCGATCATGCTTATGGTTCAGAAGTAAGTTATCTTTCTAACCGTTTAACCCAAGTTTTTGTGGGCAAGAACGCCACCTACGAACATTATAAACTAGAAAGTTCTTCGGAAAAGACCACCAATGTCTCTACCTTGCAAATTACCCAGCAAGAGGGTAGTCAGGTGCTTTCTAACCTTATCACCTTGGCCAACGGACAAACCCACAACCGTGTAGAGGTAAACCTTAATGGCAAAGGTGCCCACTTGTCTATCAATGGGTTAGGTTTGGGTCATAATACCGAAAGAATTGAAAACCATACCTTTATCAACCACAACGTAGCCGGTGCTACTAGCAACGAATTGTTTAAATACGTGTTGGACGATAATGCCGAAGGCGATTTTTATGGATTGATTAAAGTGTTGCCCGATGCGCAACAAACCCAAGCCTTCCAAATAAACCGCAACTTGTGCTTGTCTAAAACCGCTCGCATGTTTACCCGTCCTCAATTGGAAATTTATGCAGACGATGTAAAATGCAACCACGGTTCTACCGTCGGACAATTAGACGAGAATGCCTTGTTCTACATGCGTGCGCGCGGCATCAACCCAGACGAAGCCCGCATGTTGCTCATGTTTGCTTTTGTACACGATGTGTTGGACAACGTACGCATCGAACCCTTAAAAGACCGCTTGCAATTGCTCATTGAACGTCGTTTGCGTGGCGATAAAACACATTGCAACGGCTGTAAAATTTGTCGATAATGGATATTTTAACCAACATAGAAAGCATTCGTGCCGATTTTCCCATTCTAACCCAAACCGTACACAACCGTCCGTTGGTGTACCTTGATAATGCGGCCACTACCCAAAAACCATGGTCGGTTATTAAGAAAATAGAAGAGGGATACACCCAGCAGAATGCCAATGTGCACCGAGGCGTTCACTTTTTGAGCCAAATGGCCACCGAAGCGCACGAGGCAGCCCGTGCTACCGTGCAGCAGTTTTTAAGTGCCGCCCATGCACACGAAATAATCTTTACCCGTGGTACTACCGAATCCATTAACCTGGTAGCCCATTCCTTTGGCGAAACCTTTTTGCAAACAGGCGACGAAATCATCGTTTCCGAAATGGAACATCACTCCAACATTGTTCCCTGGCAGTTGTTGCAACAACGCAAAGGCATTGTTATCAAGGTAATCCCATTTAACGAACAAGGCGAATTGGACTTGGAGGCATTGGCATCGCTCTTTACCGATCGTACCAAATTGCTAGCTGTTACCCACGTATCCAACGTATTGGGAACGGTTAATCCCGTTAAAGACATCATCGCCATGGCGCATGCCCGCCAAGTGCCCGTTTTAATTGATGGTGCACAATCGGTGCCACACATCGCTGTGAACGTACAAGACTTGGATGCCGATTTTTATGTCTTTTCGGGACATAAAATTTACGGTCCAACCGGCATCGGTGTATTATATGGTAAAGAAAAATGGCTCAATGCCATGGTTCCCTACCAAGGTGGTGGCGAAATGATTGCTCAAGTTAGTTTCGATAAAACTACCTTTAACGAACTTCCTTATAAATTTGAGGCAGGTACGCCCGATTTTATCGGTTCAACCGCCCTTGCAGAGGCCATCCGATACGTACAAAACATAGGAATGGATCAAATAGCCGCCTACGAAACCTATTTGTTAAACTATGCAACCGATAAATTGCAACAATTGGGCGATGTTCGTTTCTTTGGAACATCGGCACACAAAAGTGCAGTTGTATCGATGCAAGTAGGCAATATACACCATTATGATATGGGTACTTTGCTCGATAAATTGGGCATTGCTCTACGTACAGGCCATCACTGCGCCCAACCCATCATGAAACATTATGGTATAGAAGGCACTTTGCGCGCATCGTTTGCTTTGTACAATACTACACAAGAGATAGATGCCTTGGTAGCAGGTATAAATCGTGTTAAACAACTATTTTAAAGTATTGTTATGACAATTAATCAATTACAAGACGAAGTAATAGAAGATTTCGCCATATTCGACGATTGGTTTGATAAATACAGTCGTATCATTGAGCTAGGAAACGAACTTCCTGCTTTCCCCGACGAGAAAAAATTGCCCGAAAACCTTATTGAAGGTTGTCAAAGTAAGGTGTGGATTGATGCACATTTGGACGATAATGGACATATTATTTTCCAAGGCGATAGCGATGCTGTAATTGTAAAAGGCATCTTGGCCTTATTATTAAATGTGGTAAGCGGTCATACTCCCCAAGAAATCATCGACTCAGAACTTTACTTTATTAACGAGATTGGTTTGAAAGAACACCTTTCGCCAACCCGTTCTAACGGCCTCTTGGCCATGGTAAAACAAATAAAATATTACGCCATCGCGTTTAATAGATAAAAATTGTTTTTTTTACCACAAAAATGTTACTTTTGTAATGATGTACCTAAATAAAATAAGAATATGAAGAAAATCCTTTTTCTAATAGTTAGTTTTGTGGTGTTGGTAGGTGTATTTTTTGCCTGCGCACCCCAAGAAGATGTTTTCTCTGGAAAGGTAGAAACAATTACCTTTTCTGAAGAAGTTCCTTATAGCGTAGACGAAGGTCAGTCGCTAGACCTTTCTAGTTATTTGCAAATTACGCCAGAGAACATAGCCGATACCGTGGCCATTCAATGGACCTCTAGCAATCCCATCCAAGCTACTGTGTCAGATGATGGGTTCGTTAACGCCTTGCGCGAAGGTACCGTATCCATTACAGCCAGCGCACAAGGCAAAGAAGCTACAACTACACTTATTATTAATAAGGTAACCATCAAGGAATTTAGCGTTCCTGCCAAATTTGAAGTGTATGTAGGCAGTAGTGTGCGTTTCCCTATCACCGATTTGAAACCCGCTTCGGCTCCTTTGTACCGTTTTAAATGGGACGCAACCAACGACGGTCCTACTCCCAAATGGCAAGATGGCAACTGGTTCCTTAAAGCCGACGAAGAGCGTACCTACACCCTTACCGCTAGTGTAGACAAAGCAGATGAAGCCACTTGTCAAGTGACATTTGTAAAACCTTCTATTAGCAAAGCCGTATTTTCTC
>JAZRBL010000024.1:0-2188 GCA_045635045.1 Candidatus Enterocola sp.
ATCATGTTTAATTTGTTCTCCTGCCTGTGGAATTCCTTGGTATACATGCAATACCAAACCTGCCAAGGTTAAATAATCTTCAGATGCCGATAAGTTCAAATCAAATGTTTCGTTGATGTAATCAATTTCTAGACGTCCCGAAAAAATGTATTCGTTATCACTGATTTTCTTCTCTACATATTCGGGGGTATCATGTTCATCCTCAATTTCACCAAAAATTTCTTCTACAATATCCTCAAGCGTTACAATACCAGCTGTTCCACCAAATTCATCTACCACCACTGCAATGCTTTTCTTTTTAAGTAACAGCATGTTCATCAGCTTATTAGCGGCCATGGTTTCGGGCACAATGGGGGCCAAAATAATTTGGTCTTGCCATCTTTCGGGTTTGGTAAACAACTCATTAGAGTGCACATACCCTACAATATTATCGATGTTGTTTTGATATACCAACAATTTAGAATAGCCGGTTTCTACAAAACGCTCACGCAATTCTTCTACCGTACTTTCGTATTCAACGGCTTCTATTTCGGTACGGGGTACAATGCAGTTGCGCAATTTTACTTTCGATAAGTCGAGCGCATTTTGAAAAAACTTAATGTCACTTTCCACCTCTTCTTCGGCCGTATCTATCGTTTCGTGCAACAACCTGTCCAAATCTACCCTACCCACCAAGTACTGATCTGATTTTCCAATAGGCAAGCCAAACAAACGCATCACCATTTCCGACAACCAGCTCATAAACATCGAAATAGGATATAGCAGAATGTAAATTAACAGCATGGGAACCGCAAATATGCGCAACCATCCATTGGAATTGATTCTAAAAATCATTTTGGGCAAAAACTCGCCCGTAATTAAAATCACTACCGTCGATACAAAGGTTTGTCCAATACCTACCAAAGCAGCATTGGGTAAAAATGTCTGCAAAAAAGGCTCTAACAAAACGGCCATTTGCATACCATAAATAACCAACGCAATGTTATTACCCACCAAGATAGTAGAAATATACCTATCTGGGTGCGCATAAAAAATAGACAAGATAGAAGAAGTTAAACTCTCCTTTTGCATGTCCATTTGCAAACGCAACTTATTGGAGGAAACAAACGCAATTTCCATGCCCGAAAAAAAGGCAGAAAACAACAATGTAACTAAAATCAATAAAATGGTGGTAGTACTCATATAAAATGTTATTGAATAGAATCCGAAGCCGTTTCTTCTTCGTCATCTAACGGAATAATTCCTTGAATTTTTTCAATCACATAACGCGAAAGTCGCTGATTTGCACGCATCCCTACACCTTCAATCACCCTGTCCTTTTGCGTTACCCTAACAAATTGGTCGGTATAAATGGAGTCCTTCTGTTGCTCCAGAATCAATTTATTCGTTTCAAAGTATTCGTTATCGACATTGGTTGCTCTAACAGAATCTGACAATACCCACATATCTTCGTTTACATAATAGATAGCCTGATTGGCATCGACCTGAGAGAACACTTTCAGTGCCTTATTAAATTGCTCTAAGTGAATACCTTGTGGAAATTTCCAACAAGGACGTTCCGACTTGTCGTACACCAGCCACTCGGGCGTTGCAACCCTATAGCGGGTAATACCAGAATCCGACACCAGGGTTACCACATCGTACGATTTCATTACTATGGTAGAGTCGCCTGCATCAGAAAACGCATCGTCGCTTTTTAACGACGAACTGCATGCTGCCGTTAAAACAAGCATAACGACCACTCCAAGAGTAGTCGTTACACCTTTCAGTTTATGTAAGAATAAAGTTTTCAATCCGATTAGTCGCGGCAACGAACATCTTCGTTGATCCATCCACCAATGTGGAAGGTAGTACCAGGTTTCAATTCTGGTTTAAAGAACACGTCTTCTTTAGATGGATAGTGGCTACGATAAGAGTTAATCAATTTTTGTGCTTCTGCTGCACAGCTAGGATCTACATTTTTTGCTTTTTCTAGTTTGTCAACAGCTGCCCAATATACGGTTTTTGCCAACACAGTATCGTCACCAAATGGATTGCTGCTTGCGTACAATTTAGCAATCAAGATGTAGGGGTCGCCAGCTGCATTGTTGTAGCTAATAGCTTCGTATGCCGAGCTACGAGCTTCTGCATAACGTCCCATGGCTTGCAACACCAATGCTTTGTGGTATGCGTAGTCGTATTTTTCGGT
>JAZRBL010000025.1:0-5276 GCA_045635045.1 Candidatus Enterocola sp.
TATTTGGTGATGGAGCAGGTGCAGTTGTTATTACAAAGGGAAATCAACTAAAAGCCATGAAGGTTTCTTCTAAGAGCGATAAATCGGTATTGTATTACAGAAGATCGTTAGAACCTACACCATTCTTAAATCGCAACGAAATGCCTGGCCCATTGGAAATGAATGGTCAAGAAGTATTTAAGAGTGCTGTATCAAGTTCTTTGCGCGATATGAAATACGTATTAAATGCGGCTGGCATTACTAAAGAAGATGTTTCTTATTTTGTTTTGCACCAAGCTAATCTTCGTATCATCGATTTTATACGCAATCACTTTGAGGCGAAAGAAGAACAGGTGCCTATTAATGTGAATCGATATGGTAATACATCGTCGGTAAGTATTCCTTTGTTGCTGGATGAATTGAATAAAAATGGTAAATTAAGAAAAGGTGATTTATTGGTATTTAGTGCATTTGGTGCTGGTTTTACATCGGCAGCTTGCGTAATTGAATGGGATAAATCGGCCGAATAATAAAAATAATATGGAAAGAAGAGTAGTTGTAACAGGAATGGGGGCAATTACCCCTGTCGGTAATAATGTAGCTGACTTTTGGAACAGTTTAAAAGCAGGTAAAAGTGGTTTGAATTTTATTACAGGCTATGACGATGTAGAATTGCCTGTTAGAATAGTAGCCCAAGTTAAGAACTTTGATCCTATGGCAAATGGTTTGGATCGTTCGGACGTAAGAAAATGGGATTTGTTTTGTCAGTACGCCATGGCAGCGGCTTACCAAGCGATGAATGAAAGTGGTTTGGTAAGTGGCGAAAATATTCAACCCCACCGTTTAGGTGTATATGTGGGATCGGGTATTGGTGGTATGGACGTTTTTGTAAAAGAAACTACCAAACTATTGAACGAAGGTCCTAAACGTATTTCTCCATTGTTCGTTCCTACTTTGATTGCTAACATGGCATCGGGCAATGTGGCTATTAAGCACAAGGCAGAAGGTCCTTGTTTGCCTGTTGTTACAGCTTGTGCTACGGGTACACATGCTACCGGTGAGGCATATTTGGCTATTAAAAATGGTATGGCTGATGCCATTATTGCGGGTGGTACCGAAGCGGCTGTAGTGCCCATTGCCATTGGTGGTTTTGCCAATAGTAAGGCGCTTACCAATGCACAAACCTTAGAAGAGGCTTGTACACCTTTTGATGCTCGTCGCAGTGGTTTTACCATGGCAGAAGGAGCAGGTATTTTGGTATTAGAAGAGTACGAACATGCTGTAAATAGAGGTGCAACCATTTATTCCGAAGTGGTGGGTTATGGTAATACGTGTGATGCACACCATTACACTGCACCTCGTCCCGATGGAATTCCTGCATCGCGTGCTATCGAGATGGCTTTGCAACAAGCAGCCTATACCGAAAATGATTTGTTGTACATCAATGCACACGGTACTAGCACACCATTGAACGATAAAACAGAAACCAATGCTATCAAGTTGGCTTTGGGTGAAGAAAATGCGCGTAAGGCATTGATCAGTTCTACCAAATCGATGACAGGCCATATGTTGGGTGCTGCGGGTGCAGTAGAACTTATTGCATGTGTAAAAGCCCTTTCGGAAGGTATTGTGCCTCCCACTATCAACTATCAAGTGCCTGATGCCGATTGCGATTTGAATTATGTACCCAATAATGCCGTAGAGGCACCTATTACGTTGGCTATCTCTAATTCGTTGGGCTTTGGTGGTCATAATGCGTGTGTTGCACTTAGAAAATTTGAAGCATGAACAGAGAAGAAATAAAAAGTTATTTGAAGCACCGTGAGCCCATGTTGTTGCTCGATACGGTAGACTTGCAAACAGAGGTGGATGCACAAGGAGTAGAGACATTGGTAGCTTATGCAAGCTATTATGTAAGAGGTGATGAATTCTTTTTGCAAGGTCATTTCCCTGATTATCCTGTTGTTCCGGGTGTTATTTTATGTGAGATGATGGCGCAGTCGTGTGGCTTATTGCTGGGCGATGAAGTGAAAACAAAACTAACTTTCTATACCGGAATTGATAATGTTCGTTTTAAAGGACAAGTTCGTCCTGGCGATACAGTAAAAATCAAATCGTCTATTGTAGATAGAAGAAAGAGTCTTATTTTTGTAAAGGCACAGGCTATGGTAAATGATAAAGTTTGTTGCAAAGGAGATTTAAGTTTTGCTTTAATGTAAAAAATATGAGTACACTATTAGCAGGAAAAATAGCCCTTATTACGGGTGGATCGCGCGGTATAGGTAAGGCCATTGCTATGCAGTTTGTTAAACAAGGCGCTGTAGTTGCATTTACCTATGTTAATAAAGAAACAGCCTTACAAACAAAAGCAGAATTAGAAGCATTGGGTGGTAAAGTCTTGGCTTTTCAGGCCGATGCTACGCAGTACGAGCAAGCCAAAGAGGTGATAGACGAAGTGATGAAACAATGCGGCAGAATTGATGTGTTGGTAAATAACGCAGGTATTACCCGTGATGGTTTGTTGATGCGTATGACACCTAATCAATTTGATGAAGTAATAAACGGAAATTTACGTTCGGCGTTTAATTATTGTCAATTGTGTACGCCCATTATGCTTCGTCAACGTGGTGGTAGCATTATCAATATGTCGTCGGTAGTAGGCTTGCATGGCAATGCGGGTCAATGCAATTATGCTGCTTCTAAGGCAGGTATTGTGGGATTAACCCAAAGTATGGCCAAAGAATTGGGTGGTAAAGGTGTGCGTATCAACGCTATTGCTCCCGGATTTATTCAAACCGATATGACCCAAGGTCTTTCTGAAGAGGTTAAAAATAAATGGATTAACGAAATTCCATTAAAACGCGTAGGTACTCCAGAAGACATTGCCAATGTAGCTGTTTTCTTGGCATCGGATATGGCTGCTTACGTAACAGGACAAGCCTTGTCTGTGGATGGAGGTAAATGCATTTAATTTCAAAAAATCATGAAATACAATATAGTAGTCTTAATGAAACAGGTACCTGACACCCGTTGTGTTTGTCAGGATACCTTACATGCAGATGGAACCATTAATAGGGCAGCTTTGCCTACTATCATCAACCCCGATGATAAAGTGGCATTGGAACAGGCGTTGCGTTTAAAGGAACGGTTTCCTGAATCGACCATCCATGTGATAACCATGGGCCCATCCTCGGCGGCGCAAGCCGTTAGAGAAGGCTTGTTTAGGGGTGCGGATGGCGGTTATGTATTGTGCGATGCGCAATTTGCCGGATCGGATACCTTGTCTACCTCGAATGTATTGGCTGCAGCCATTAAAAAAATAGAAAATGTGGATATTATTTTGGCGGGTCAGCAAACCTTGGATGGTGATACGGCGCATGTGGGTCAGCAAGTGGCTTGCTTGTTAGGGCTGCCTGCGGTTACAGCTGCTATTCAAATGGAAGTGACAGAAAACAATTTGCTTGTGGTACGTCAGTTGGACGATAGTGTAGAGAAAGTAACCACTCAGTTACCTGCTGTGGTTACTATGAATGTAGCTGCATGCTTGCTAAGACCTTGTCATGCCAAATGGGTGATGACCCACAAAAATACGGCAATAGAACAATGGACAGCGGCCGACTTAGGTGTGGATGTGACCCAATGTGGATTGCAAGGTTCTGCTACTCAAGTAAAATCAACTTTGCCCATTATTTTGCAAAAGAAAGAGCAAGCTTGCTTTGCGGCCAACGAGATGGATAAGTTGGTGGCTATGTTGCAAGATACAGGTGTAATAGCGTAATGGAAAGCGTATGAATAATATATTGGTTTATATACAGACAGCTGCCAATGGCAAGGTGGCGCTAGTGAGTACAGAGTTACTTAGCAAAGCGAAACAGTTGGCCCAAGAATTACAAGTAAAAGTAGAAGCTGTGGCCATTGGTAAAGAGTTGCAACAGGTAAAAAGCGAGGTTGCACCATTTGGGGTAGATATTTTGCACATTTTTGACGATGCTGCATTATATCCCTATACGACATTGCCTCATACCACTATTCTAGCTAAATTGATTGAGCAGGAGCAACCTCAGATTGTATTGATGGGGGCTACCTCGTTGGGACGCGATTTGGCACCTAGGGTAGCAGCTAGTGTACATACAGGATTGACGGCTAATTGTATTGATTTACAGATAGATAAACAGGCGGGTTTGTTGGAACAAATTCGTCCAGCTTTTGGTGACAATATGATGGCAAGCATTGTGACTCCCCAACGTAGGCCTCAAATGGCAACGGTTCGTGCAGGGGTATTTACGAGCCAAGTATACGACGTAAATTACAGCTGCGAAGAAAAACGTTACGATGTGGCACAATGGGTAACTAACGCCGACTTTGTGGTAAATGTATTGGAAGAATACCAACAAGTAGCCAATCATTCTTTGCCTACCGCCCAGGTAGTAGTAGCGGGTGGTTATGGTGTTGGCTCAAAAGAGAACTTTGAATTGTTGTATCAGCTAGCCGATGTGTTACACGGCGAAGTTGGAGCTACTCGTGCAGCTACCGATGCGGGTTGGATTGAGCACGACCGCATGATTGGTCAAACCGGTATTACGGTGCGTCCTAAATTGTACATAGCTTGTGGTATTAGCGGCCAAGTTCAGCACATTACAGGCATACAAGAAAGTGATGTTATTGTCTCTATCAATACAGACCCCAATGCTCCTATTAATCAAATTGCCGACTATGTTGTGGTAGGCAAGGTACAAGAGGTATTGCCTCAACTGATTCAGAATTTACAAAACAGAAAAAAATAAGATGGCTAATTTTTATACAGATACATCGGTATTATCGCATTACCTTAATCACCCCTTGATGCAACGCATAGTTACGTTGCGCGAACGTGATTTTGCAGAAAAAGATACCTATTCGTATGCTCCAAAAAATGTAGAAGATGCATTGGATAATTACCACCGTGTATTGGAAATTATAGGCGAAATTTGTGCCGAAACCATAGCAAGTAATGCTGCAGAAGTAGATGCTACAGGTGCTAGTTGTAGCAATGGAAGGGTAGCGTACGCTCCTGGAACAGTTCGCAACATTGCAGTATGCAAACAAGCTGGTTTGATGGGTATGTCGATGCCTCGTTGTTATGGAGGTTTGAATTTTTCGATGGTTCCCTACATTATGGCTACCGAAATGGTAAGTAGAGCCGATGCTGGTTTTGCCAATATTTGGGCTTTGCAAGATTGTGCACAAACCATTAACGAATTTGGCACAGAAGATCAAAAGCGTCGTTACATTACACGTGTAGCAGAGGGGGCTACCAT
>JAZRBL010000026.1:0-9768 GCA_045635045.1 Candidatus Enterocola sp.
GATGAACCCAATGATGATGGCGAAAATAATGTACTGGATCCATCCAATGACCCTTGCGGTATAGATATGGCAGTGTTTGTGCCCAAACCATTTTCGGTGTCTGCAGAAAATAAAGTTGTCTTTTCGTCGGGTAATTTGCAATATCACCCCGCCAATGATGAGTGGCGTTTTGCTTCAACTCAACTTTGTTTTGTAGGAGCCGATAATGCCAATATTGCCTCTACTTATCAAGGCTGGATTGATTTATTTGGCGATGGTACGGGTGCCAATCCTACCAATGCAAGCATGGATTATCAAAATGATTACAATACCTTGGTAGATTGGGGTGTTAATTGGATTGGCGATGATGCTCCTTATACATGGAGATCGTTAAGTATGGAAGAATGGTATTATTTGTTGGCTTTGCGTGCCAATGCGAAAGATAAATTGGGTATAGCGCAAGTTTGTGGTGTGAATGGTCTTATCTTATTGCCCGATAATTGGGAAGCTCCAATGGGTGTTACGTTTAAGGCAGGTGGCTATGAAGCTTCGGAGGTAATAACCTATGCATCGTTCCAATCGTTCAAAGGCGATGAATGGATTTTGTTGGCTGGTTCGGGAGCTGTATTTCTTCCAGCCGCAGGCAATAGAGCGGGTGTCAATGTGAACTTAGTGGGGCAATATGGATTGTATCGAGGCTTTTATAACGACGGATTCGATGGTACTGACAAAGAATATCTGCACATGGAGGCAGGAAATGTTAGCATCGGTATCGCTCCTCGAAATTTAGGTGGTTCGGTAAGGCTAGTAAAAGACGTTCAATAATATGTATGCTCGATAAAAGGTGGAGGCTGATTTGGTAAGAATCGGTCTCTACTTTTTTTGTTTATATAGGTGTAATTTTAGGTAATATCTACTTGATAACCCGTGTGAAAAATTTCGCACAAGGGTATGTGCTGTTGCAGTAGCGATGCGGCTTTGGAGCAGGTGCAATGCCCGGTGTATAGCTGCGCGTTGGGATATAATCGAAGCCATTCGTTTATAAAGTCGGTGGTTTCTTTTATTACCTCTTCGCTATCTACAAAATGCAATCCGCCTATGTACGCGTGTAGGGTGTTGCATCCTGTAAATTCCATGCACGATTGTATGGTGTTCAGCGCACCGTGGTGCGAACAGCACGATACAATAACCAATCCCTTTGGGGTGACAAAACAAAGGGCGATTTCGTGAAGAAAACGGTCGTTCTCGCTTTGCTCGGGTGATGCGGTGATGCGGTGAGTTGGTATTTTGTTGTTTAGTTGTTGAGTCGTTGAGGTGGTGGATTGACTTGCGACTTGCGACTTTTGACCTACGACTACCGTCAGGTACTTGTTGCCTAACGGTTTGGGATATTGGTTGCAGGTGGGGTGAACCAAGGCGATGTGTTGGGTAAACCAGGTGTTTTGCTCAATAGGTTTAAACCATGGGGTGTGGCCATGGAATAGGTTGAGGTCGGGGCCGATGTATCGTAACTCGCTTCGCGAGGGTGATGCTTCTTCGCTCACCTTGCACTGACTTGTGACTTGCGACTTTTGACTTGCGACTTGTTTTGGTCGGGACGAAAAATACTCATCGGTAGCAATGCGGTGCGAGGCGTAAACGGGAATATGTCCGTATTGGGCAATCCATTTGCCTAAACCGCCGGTGTGGTCGGCATGTGCGTGCGAGAGAAACGTCCAATGGCATGTGTCTAAGTCTATGCCCATTGCCTTGGCGTTTTTGATGTATGCGCCCGATGCTCCCATGTCGCATAGAATAGAGTTAGGAGTTAGGAGTGAGGAGTTAGGAGTTATTTGGTCAATGTACATCGAAAGTCCATGCTCGGTAAGCAAGGGCAACGTAGGGTGGGGTAAATTATCGACCAAAAAAGTAATGCGCATGAATGCAAAGGTAGAAAAAAATAAACAATGTAAAGTTTCTAAATAATATAAACTGCCCAATGCAATACAAAATTCAAATAAACTTTTTATCTTTGCACCTTATTATATCCGTTGCTAGTTGCTAGTCGCTTGTTACTTGTCACTTGTCGACTAAACGACTAAACGCATAAACGACTAAACAACTAAATATTTATGATGACTTCTAAAGAAATTCGTCAATCTTTTTTGGACTTTTTTGCATCAAAAGAGCATAAAATTGTTCCTTCTGCTCCCATGGTAATCAAAGACGACCCAACGTTGATGTTTACCAATGCAGGTATGAACCAGTTTAAAAACATTATTTTGGGCAACGACCCCATTGTTAACCCACGTGTGGCCGACTCGCAAAAATGTTTGCGCGTTAGTGGTAAGCACAACGACTTGGAAGAAGTAGGACACGATACCTACCACCACACCATGTTCGAAATGTTGGGGAACTGGAGTTTTGGCGATTATTTCAAGGCAGAAGCCATTGCTTGGGCATGGGAATACCTAACCGAAGTATTGAAATTAGACAAAGACCGTTTGTATGTAACTGTATTTGAAGGTGCAGCGGCCGAAGGGTTGGGTCGTGACGACGAAGCTGCCGAAATTTGGGCTAAATACATCGACCCCGATCGCATCATCAACGGCAACAAGAAAGACAACTTCTGGGAAATGGGCGATACCGGTCCTTGCGGTCCTTGCTCTGAAATCCACATCGACTTACGTCCCGATAGCGAACGTGCTGCTGTAAGTGGCAAATCGTTGGTTAATGGCGACCACCCACAAGTAATTGAGATTTGGAACAACGTGTTTATGCAATACAACCGCAAAGCAGATGGTTCGTTGGAATCGCTTCCTAACAAGGTTATCGATACCGGTATGGGCTTTGAACGTTTGTGCGTGGCTGTACAAGGCAAAACTTCCAACTACGATACCGATGTGTTCCAACCCATCATTAAAGCGGTAGGCGATATTTGTGGTTGTACCTACGGAACCGATGCTAAAACCGACGTGGCAATGCGCGTGGTTTCAGACCACATTCGTACCATTGCTTTTGCTATTACCGATGGTCAATTGCCTAGCAATGCCAAAGCAGGTTACGTTATTCGTCGTATTTTGCGTCGTGCCGTACGTTATGGCTATACCTTTATGAATTGCCGTAGCGCATTCATGTACAAGTTGATTCCTGCGCTAATTGATAATATGGGCGAGGCTTATCCCGAACTAAAACAACAACAAACCCTTATCGAGAAAGTTATCAAAGAAGAAGAAGAAACTTTCTTGCGCACCCTAGAAACCGGTATTCGTTTGCTCGATAAAGTAATGAACGATACTAAAAAAGCAGGTGCTACAGAAATTAGCGGTGTAGATGCATTTACGCTTTACGATACCTACGGTTTCCCACTAGACTTAACCGAACTTATTTTGAAAGAAAACGGTTTAACCGTAAACAACAACGAGTTTGATGCAGAAATGCAAAAACAAAAAGAACGTGCTCGTAATGCTGCTGCGGTAGAAACCGGCGACTGGGTAGTGCTAGCCGAAGGCGATACTACTTTTGTAGGTTACGACAAAACCGAAGCCGAAACAAAAATTTTACGTTATAGAAAAGTAAGTCAAAAAAATAGATCTTACTACCAATTGGTGCTTTCTGTAACTCCTTTCTATGCAGAAATGGGTGGTCAGGTAGGTGATTCGGGTGTATTGGAAAATGCCAACGAAAAAATCGTTGTTATCGATACCAAACGCGAAAATAACTTGCCTGTTCACATTGTAAACGAATTGCCAGAAAATCCTTCGGCTACGTTTATGGCTAAAATCAATGCCGAGAACAGAGCAGCCAGCGAGGCTAACCACACCGCAACTCACTTGCTTCACGAGGCATTGCGCGAGTTGTTGGGTACACACGTAGAACAAAAAGGTTCTTTTGTATCTCCCAAAGTGCTTCGTTTTGACTTTTCTCACTTCCAAAAATTGACCCGCGAAGAAATTGTAGCGGTAGAAAAAGCTGTGAACAAGAAAATTCGCCAAAATGTAGCGCTAGTAGAGCACAGAGAAATGCCTATCGAGGATGCTAAAAAATTAGGTGCGATGGCTTTGTTTGGCGAAAAATACGGCGATAAAGTGCGTGTTATTTGCTACGACAAATCGGTAGAACTTTGTGGTGGTACTCACGCATCGTCTACAGGAAAAATTGGTTTGTTCAAAATTGTTTCTGAAAGTTCTATTGCCGCAGGCATTCGTCGTATCGAGGCGGTTACTGCAGAGCAAGCAGATTTGATGGTTTACGACATGCAAAACATGATGTCATCGTTTAGAGAAATGTTTAACAACGCTCCTGATATTATTACTGCTGCACAACGCACCATTGCCGATAATCAATCTCTTAAAAAAGAGATGGAAAACTTTATGCAACAACGTGCGCTTCAAATGCGTGATGCGTTAATTGAACGTGCCGAAGATATTAACGGAGTAAAAGTGATTAGCGTAACCAGCAACGAAAACCCAGATATGCACAAAGCATTGCTTCCTTTATTTAAAGGTAAATTTACCGATGTTAAATTTATGTTGGTAGTAGGTAATGTTTATGAAGGCAAACCTAATCTAACCGTGTTCTTAAGCAAACCAATGGTAGATGTTGGTTTCCACGCAGGCAACATGGTGCGCGAAGCTGCTAAATACATTCAAGGCGGTGGCGGTGGTCAACCTTTCATGGCATCGGCTGGTGGTAAAAATCCAGAAGGCATCGACCAAGCCGTAAAAGCTGTAGTTGCTATGATTTAACTTGTTTAATGGTACAATATATGAAAAACTATTTATATCCTATCATCATGCTGTTTGCCTGCAGCTTGTTCTCTTGTGAGTCGCCAGAACCTGGCGATAATGGCAATGGTGACGAAAAGGAGCCGGTAAAGTATCTGATTGAAAGTTCTTCTGTATGTACTTATGCCGAAGATCCTACAGCTAGTTACTTGAATAACCCAATCAAGCAAATATACACACGCAAACAAGGCGATAGTAAGTTCTTGTTGGGTGTTGAACAGTATAGTAGCGATGTACTTACCTTTCGTACAGTAGTAACGAATGAAGGTAATAAAGAAATCCGTACTGTAGAGTGTTTTATGTGCGATGAAGAGGCTAGGTTTTCTACCGAAACCTATATTTGGCACGACGAGCAACGTACAAAGTACAAAGAATACTCAAACCAATACGGTAAACAAGAGGTTCAATACGATGATAAAAACCGTGAGATTGCTGCAAAAAACTACCAAAGTGATCAATTGGTAGTGGAAAGCAAGTTTGAGTACGTAGGGTTAACCCAGTACGCAGAGCACAAACAGTACAATCTATTGGGTGAGTTAGAATTCATCAAATTTGATACTGTAACCTATGTAGACGATACATTTACTCAGCCAAAACTAGCCCGTTATGCCCAAAAATCTCCTACATTAGATTTGAGAGGTACTTGGTATGCCGAATATGAATACGGGCCATACGGCATTCGTAGTAAACGTACTACCGATGTTGTATCTGAACCTGGTGGTGCAGTGTCAGAATACGTTACTCAAACTACCTATACATGGATAAATGATTTGTACGTTACCTATGTAGAAGAAGCTTCTTTGAACAAAAATGTGTATAACAGAAGTGAAGGTTACGAAAAATATACGTACTAAGTAGAAGTATCGATTCAATCATACCAACCACACCCCTAGCAGGTGTGGTTTTTTTGTGCCTATTTGAAAAAAAAACTCAATCAGGGGTTACCTTTTATCACAACTTGTACATATGGGATAGTAACTAAATAGGGTATTTATGAAAAAGCTTTTCTTACTAATGTGTTTGTTGATAACATGCACCTCGTTGCTGGCAAGGCGTACCATCTATGCCGATAACAAACAGCAATGGGAAATTGTTGAGGTTCGTTTCAATAGCGATTTAACCGCTATTGTTTGTGAAATTACCTTCTTAAATAACAGTGCTGGATGTATGGATGCGCATACCTACGACAAAAAGAATTCCTCTATCTACATTTATGGTGATTTTGGCCGTAAAAAACTGATAAAATCGGAGTTTTATGGCGATTATAAGCCATGGGAAATGTATCAAGGTCATTATGAATGGAACTATTATAGAGGTTTTCAAAAAGGTAAAAAGGCAACGGCCATTTTTTATTTTACACGTATTCCTGCAGGTGTTCAATCATTTAATTGGCATTTTGACGGAGGATGGGCAGATAGAAGTGCACCTTCAAGAAAATATAGAACTCCCAAGTTTGATGTTTATGATGTAGAGATAAACAATAATATAAATCCAACACCTTCAACAGGATGGAGCGAACGTAAGTTGAAGGAATATTGGAATGAGCATAGAATATCTCCAATAGAGGGAATTTATAATTTCTTACATACCACCAATTCTGTTTATTGGGGAAGTGCTCGTCATAAGTTAGCGGTGAAAAAAGATGGTGACCAATATCAGATTATCTATCTATACGGTTCCAATGAATCAATTTGGAACGAGGGAGAGCTAAAAGCTGTATTTACGCCAACCACTTCAAAAGGCCTATATAAAATAGATACGTGGTACTTGGATAATAAAACATTGGCAACTAATGAATTGTATATCGAGTATAATAGCCGAAAAATTACAGTTTACGATGCTACTAGTCATGTTGAAACAAGTTTTATGAAGTTGTTTCCCTCTTACGATGTCGAAGAATCGGATGTGTCTCCATTGTATCCCAAAACACCCCCTGTGGCAGAGCAAGATAGTTTGGCGCTAAAAGGCAATGGAAGTGGATTCTTTGTAGGTGAAAATGTGTTAGCCACCAATTATCATGTGGTAGAAGGGGTAAAAAAAATAGAGGTAGTGGTAAATGATGGGAAAAAAATTAGCCATTATGTAGCCAAAACACTTTGTTCAGACAAAACCAACGACATTGCACTGGTACAGATAGACGATGTAAAATTTTCGCCCCTTTTGTCGATTCCTTACCAAATTTCATTTGGTGCAAAAAATACGGGAACCGATATCTATACGATGGGGTATCCCATGTCGACCGTAATGGGACAAGAAATTAAAATTACTGATGGTATTATTTCTGCCAAGACTGGTTTTCAGGGCGAAGTATCCACGTATCAGATTTCGGCACCGATTCAGCCCGGTAACAGCGGTGGCCCTCTTTTTAGCAAAGATGGACAACTACTGGGTATTACCTCTAGTGGTATTCCTGGCGCTGAAAATGTAAGTTATGCCATTAAAGCTAGTTATTTAAGGAATCTAATTGACTCGGCACCGATAGAGATTAAAGATATTTGTCAGCCAAGACCCATTCCTAATGATTTAACAGAGCAGATTACATTGTTTACACCGTATGTAGTAATGATACTAGTTTATTAAACCTTTAAAAATTATTAATTATGAAAAAGTTATTTTTAGTACTTGCCATTTCGATGGTAGTTGGATTGGCTTATGCCCAAAACACGGCAGCAGAGTCTGAAGAAGAAAAAGAACTGACCAAGGCAGAACAATTTCTAAAAGGAGCAAGCCTTTATCGCGAAGATACGTATGTCAAACTCAAAGAAGACGGCATTACAGCCTATGTAAAAGTGGCTACAGACCTTCTTACCAATCAAAAAATAGGTTACTGCTACTTTGAGACAGAAGTAGATAGATCGTTGAAATTTTTATCATGGGGAGCAGCAGGCGATCCTGAACCATTGGGCTATTTGGATATGGACGAAATTGATGATATGATATTAGCATTGAATAAAATTATTGAAGATACCAAGGTAAAAAAGGATGTAAAATATTATCAAATCAATTATTCGACCAAGTCGGGCATTAATGTACACTATAACACAGAAGATAAAAAAGTGTATTATTACAAAAAATGGAGTTATACGAATGAATACGGTGTATCTGGAACGTATAAAATGGTAAGCCCTCCAGCTACATTAAAAAGTTTAGCCAAAACTGTAAAAATGCTCGAAAAGGCTCAAACCATCATCAACCAAAATATTCAGTAGTTGTATGCGGTAACATATGTTGTGAACGTTGTAAAATAGTGTCGAGGTGCATTATGAGTTATGCACCTCGATTTTTTTACTATTTTTTCTTACTTTTGCATCGTTGTTCTTGGATAATCGGGGATAGCGAATCAAACTACATCGTTCATCTTAATTTTTAATTGTAATGGGAAATCAAAGTTTTATTGCACAGGAGCCGTTTGTAAGTTTTCAATCCAAGAATCCTGTCTCCGAGTTTGATCGAATTCAACGCTTGGCAGAGGCTACTAAAGGTATAGTTATGCCTAATCTTAAGGATGCTATTATTGAGGTATTAAAGGTAAAGGTTCATGATTTTATATCTGATAATCCATTGTACGAGGCGAAAGTATGGGCGGAGAGAAATCTGGTTAAAACTTACACTTCTCATGTTGGTAAATTAGATCAGTTTGAATATAAAATTAGTAAGTCCTCCATTAAAAAATATTTAAATAGTTCAGCGACAAATAAGAGTGATAGTATATTAGTTCACTTGTCTGTGCTAAAAGTATTGCCAGAAGTAATAGATGCTAGCATAGAGGTGGAAATACACGCTGATTACACAAAAGTTGATGGGATACGTTCTGTAACTAATTCTGTGAACAAAGATGTTTTGATACATCGATTTTATGCTGCGATCTTATTTCTCGGCAAGTTATATAGGATAAAAACGACAATCTATGAATATCGTGATACCCAAAGAGGTATTAAGCCTTATACATTTGAGGTTATAAAAATAGAGCTACTTGACGAATCAAATAGCTCTAATATGACGGCTAGTGGTCCTAACTCATTAGGAGGGCTGAGCACTAACGCAACAAAGATACTACAAAATGTTGAGAAATCGTACGATAAAGGAAAATTTATTTTAGATGAGTCAAATGACATACCAATCTTTTAGGTAGTCTGTCAGTACGCATAGGCTTTATCGTGGTAAGGACAGGGTGCCTAAAAGGTGAAAAGTATGTGTTTGTTACCCCTTTCTCACTTCCATCACGCAGTCTTTGCAATTAAACGATAGTTTGAGGTAATAGTTTTTGTGAATAAGGAACAGCGGTTCGTTAATCGGTGACTGAGCTTGTCGAAGTCCGGTCTCTGAGCTTGTCGAAGGGTTGCGCCCTTCTTTACAAAATCGCACTTGGCGGAATATTTAATTTAGAAAATGCAAAGAGTTTCTTTCCCAAATCTTTTAACGATGCCCCAATGTGGTACACCTCTGCATCGTCGATAATCAAAAACCTATCGTGCGATGTGGTATGCATAAAAATCTCTATAGGCGGATATTGCTTATTGTGCTTTGCCAAATCTAACGTTAATTGTTTGGAAATATTGGCTGTGTAAATTTTAGCCGATACACCTGCTCCGCGTTTGCTTAGCATCATTAAAACCGACTCGTCCACGTAATTATCGATTAAAACCAAATCCTTCTTAGCCGATTTAATCAAATCCGTAGCAAACTTATATGCCTCAAAAATCTGTCCGTTGTGGAATACACCTTCGGTAGGTGGTAGGGAAGTGCGAACGAAGAAATCGATTTTATCCTCGTGTTTGTCAAGTATAGCTTTATGTTCTTTGAGTTGCTCTTCTATCAACTCAAATTTGTAATTTAACGCGTGTCCATGCAATAAATATTCTTTTAGAACCTTGTTTGCCCACTGGCGGAAAAGAGTTGCATTTTTGCTATTTACTCTATATCCTATTGATAATATGGCATCTAGATTGTAAAAACCTGTATTATAAATCTTACCGTCATTGGCAGTATATTCCAAAATGGAATAAACTGAATTTATGTCAAG
>JAZRBL010000027.1:0-1733 GCA_045635045.1 Candidatus Enterocola sp.
GCTCGTGAAGCTAACGTTTATCGTTTGGCTGAAGTAAGTAACAATATTATTGACCAATGTGTAGCTCAAGGTGTTCCTTTTGCTCGTGAATATAGTGGATTGTTAGACAACCGTTCTTTCGGTGGTGCTCAAGTATCGCGTACTTTCTATGCTCGTGGTCAAACCGGTCAACAATTGCTTTTGGGTGCTTACGGTGCATTGAGCCATCAAATTGCTCGTGGTACTGTAAAACTTCACGAACGTCATGAAATGTTAGACCTTGTAGTGGTTGACGGTAAAGCTCGTGGTATTATTGCTCGCGACCTTACTACTGGCGAAATCAAACGTTTTGCTGCTCACGCTGTAGTTTTGGCTACCGGTGGTTATGGTAATATCTATTTCCTTTCTACCAATGCTATGAACTCCAACGGTTCGGCTGAATGGTGTTGCCACAAAAAAGGTGCTTACTTTGCTAACCCTTGCTTCGTTCAAATTCACCCAACTTGTATTCCTGTTCACGGTGATTACCAATCTAAACTTACTCTTATGAGTGAAAGTTTGCGTAACGATGGACGTATTTGGGTTCCTAAAAAGAAAGAAGATGTAGAAGCTCTTCGCAAAGGTACTTTGAAACCTACAGATATTAAAGAAGAAGACCGCGACTACTACTTGGAACGTCGTTATCCTGCTTTCGGTAACTTGGTACCTCGCGACGTAGCGTCTCGTGCTGCTAAAGAACGTTGTGATGCGGGTTTTGGTGTTAACAACACTGGTTTGGCTGTATTCTTAGATTTTTCTACAGCTATCAAACGCTTAGGACGTGATGTTATCGAAGCTCGTTATGGTAACTTGTTCCAAATGTACGAAAAAATTACTGCTGTTAATCCATACGAAACTCCAATGATGATTTATCCTGCTATCCACTACACTATGGGTGGTATTTGGGTTGACTATGAATTGCAAACTTCTATACCTGGATTGTTCGCTGCTGGTGAAGCTAACTTCTCCGACCACGGTGCTAACCGATTAGGTGCTTCTGCTTTGATGCAAGGTTTGGCTGACGGTTATTTCGTATTGCCATACACTTTGCAAAACTATCTTGCAGACGAAATTTACAGCGGAAAAGTATCTGCTAACTCTCCTGAATTTGATAAAGCTGAAGAAAGCGTACGTCAACGTATAGACACTCTTATGTCTATAAAAGGTACTAAGACTGTAGACTACTTCCACAAAAAACTTGGTAACATTATGTGGGACTACGTAGGTATGGGACGTAATGCCGAAGGATTACAAAAAGGTTTGGCTTTGATTAAAGAACTTGAAGTTGAATTCTGGAAAGATGTTCAAGTAACAGGTACTCCTGATTCTATGAATCCGGAACTAGAAAAAGCTATTCGCTTAGCTGATTATTTCGAATTGGCTAAATTGATGGCTAAGGATGCTTATCATCGTAATGAATCTTGCGGTGGTCACTTCCGTGAAGAATACCAAACTGAAGACGGTGAAACTCTTCGTAACGACAACGACTATATGTATGTTGCTGCTTGGGAATACCAAGGACACAACCAAGACGAAGTGCTTCACAAAGAACCTTTGGTATATCAAGACATCGAAATCAAACAACGTAATTATAAATAATAGACAATTTCTTTCGAAGGGCAAAACAATGCTTGATGAAAGAAACGAAAACAGATAGTAATTATGAATTTCACATTGAAAATATGGCGTCAAGAAAATGCTAAGGCTAAAGGACG
>JAZRBL010000028.1:0-16550 GCA_045635045.1 Candidatus Enterocola sp.
TACAAAAAACGCGAAAGTTTGATGCGTCCTATTCAAGATGAAATTTACAACGCCATCAAAGAAATTGCTGAAAAAGAAGGATATATGCGTGTTGACGACAGAGCTTCAAGCCCTAGCATTATATATGCAAATCCAGCCAACGATATCAGCGACGCTGTTTTAAACAAAATGGGATATGCTAAATAAATAACAACTTAACAAGATAGATATGAAAAAATTAATCATCGCCCTATTAATGGCATTGCCTTTGTGCGCATTTGCAGAAGGTACTAAAATTGGTTATGTTAACAAACAAGAAGTATTGGTAGCTATGCCCGAATACAACGATGCCATGAAGGTATTGGAAGACATGAACCTTAAATACATCACCGAAGGCAAAAAATTAGAAGAAGAGTTTCAACGCAAATACCAAGAATACGCTGCACAAGCAGACACCTTAGATGCAGCTATTCGCCAATACAAAGAAAATGAGTTGGCACGTTTGCAACAAAGCATTCAAGAATTTACCAAAAGCGCCGAAGAAACGTTGAAGAAAAAACAACAAGAGTTGTTTGTTCCTATCATTGCTAAAATGGATGCTGCCATTGCAAAAGTAGGTGAACAAAATGGTTTTACCCTTATCATCGACAATACCGCTAACATCATCACCTACAAATCGGCACAAACTACCGATGTAGCGGGTTTGGTAAAAAAAGCATTGGGTTTATAATCAACTAAAAGGCTACTATTATGCGTATCGGTGTATTTGATTCGGGTTATGGTGGCCTTACCATATTAGAACAGTTTAGGGCATTGTTACCTCAGTACGACTATGTGTACTTGGGCGACAATGCCCGAACTCCTTATGGTACCCGCTCGTTCGAAGTGGTATACCAATACACCCTACAATGTGTAAAAAAACTTTTTGAGATGGACTGTGCATTGGTTATATTAGCCTGCAACACAGCATCGGCCAAGGCGTTAAGAACCATCCAACAAAAAGATCTACCCCTGCTTTACCCCAACAGAAGGGTATTGGGAGTGATTCGCCCTACCGTAGAAGCCATCGGCAGCTTTACACAAACGCGACATGTAGGCCTTTTAGGCACAGAAGGAACCATTCAATCGGGTTCATACCCATTGGAAATTCAAAAAATTTTTGCTGACATTGCTGTTACGGGGCAAGCGTGTCCTATGTGGGTCCCTTTAATTGAAAACAACGAGTACCTAAGCGAAGGCGCCGATTATTTTGTCAAAAAATACATCGACCAGCTACTACACAACGACCCACAGATAGATACCCTGGTACTAGCTTGTACGCACTACCCTTTACTACTAGAGAAAATAAAAAAGCATGCGCCTAAGCACATGCAGATCATTTCGCAAGGTCCAATTATTGCGCAAAGTTTGGGCAATTACCTGCAAAGACATGCCGATATCGAAACGAAACTAGACAAGAACGGACAATGCATTTTCTATACCACAGAATCGGTTGATAAATTCAAACAATCGGCCTCTACCTTTCTAAAAACACCTATTGAGGCGCATCATCTTTCTTGGTAGTTTTTTTCTTTTTAGCCTCTGCTGCGGTTACTTCTTTGCATTCTACCTTATAAAGGTGTTTGTCGTCTGGGGCCTCTACTAGCTTTAATTTTCCTTCAAACGATGTTCCATCGGGACGGGTAAATCCTTTGAGCGACAAGGTTTCGCCTTTTAGCAACCTACCCACCTGAGAAGAGGATAACTCCTTGCCCCACTGCTCTTTCCACACCACAAAGGTACAGCCCTCTTTGTAGCCACTGCAGCCAAAGCCACGCTTACCTTCTATGATATCTTTTCCACACATAGGGCATTGGCCTATTTGTTCGGGGGTAAAGTCGAATACCATTTTTTGTTGTTCGACGCTGTATTTTAGGCGGGCATCAAAGGGTTTTCCTGCTTTACTGGTAAAACCTTTTATCACGTCAGTCATACCATTTTCGATAATTTGGCGTAGGTGTTTTTCGGTGAGTTTCTTTTTGGCAACGTCCTTCCACAAAACAAACTTGCAACCATCTTTGTAGCCCAAACAACCAAAGGCCTTTTCGGTTTCTTTGATGCGACTGCCACAGATGGGGCATTTTACCCCCTCGATGGCACCGGTTTGCACGGTTTTGCCATCGTTTAGTAAACGAGCGGTTTCTGTTTTGGTAAATTGGATAATTTCTTGGTAAAAATCGTCTACCACATACTCGCCTTTGGCCATCAGGTTGAGTTTCTTTTCCCACTCGCCAGTAAGAGCGGGGTTTCCAATGGGAAGCTCGGCCGTTAGCTCGTATACCTGCATACCAATGTCGGTAGGGATTAACTTGTTTTTATCGTTTATAATATAGGCACGTTTGTACAAGGTTTCTATGATATTGGCGCGTGTAGCAGGGGTACCCAAACCACAATCTTTCATGGCTTGTACGGCTTCTTGGTCGTCTAGCTGTTTGCCGGCCGTTTCCATGGCCTTGAGCAAGGTTGCCTCGGTCATTAAAGGTGGCTTCTTGGTCATGCCTTCTTTGATGCGGGCTTCTAACATGCGCACCACTTCGCCTTTTTTAAGGTTGGGAAGTAGCTGTTTATCTTCGCCCTCTGCCTCGTCGTCGACGGCATCTTTTTCTTGCACAGCACGCCAGCCAGCTTCTTTAATGGTGGTGCCCGAAGCCTCTAGTAGTTCGTAAGTATCAGAAAAATGGAACTTATAGGCCAATATTTCTTTTTTACATACGGGCAGCAAAGCCATAATGAGCTGATAACATACCATTTTGTAGAGTTTCTGCTCTACATCCGACAAGTTGGCATACTGCTGCATGTGTTGGAACGTAGGAATAATGGCATGGTGGTCGGTTAGTTTTTTGCTATCAAAACAGGCTTTATTTAACTGGCCACCAGCTAATTGTGCAACTGCCTTACCAAAACTATCCGAAAAAGAAAGCGACTGAAGGGCATGTAATTTGCTTTGCACCTCTTTTACCATATCGTCGCCTAAATAACGGCTACCGGTACGGGGATAGGTCAGCATTTTATGACGCTCGTACAAGGCTTGCATGGTATCGAGGGTTTGTTGGGCACTGATACCATAGCGTTTATTGGCCTCTGCTTGCAAAGAAGTTAAGTCGAAAGGGAGCGGCGCTTTTTCTACCTTTTGCTTTACTTGCTTGTCGGCTACTGTTACTTCACCTGGAATAAGAGCGGCTAGGCTTTCAGCCTTTTCTTTGGTAGCAAAACGATCGGGGTATTTTGCCACAAATTGTTGTCCTTGTCCTTCTAACTGCGTTTCAACGGTATAAAAAGGGGTAGGCTGAAAGTTGGTATGTTCTTGGTAGCGCTTGCAAATTAGCGCCAAGGTAGGCGTTTGTACCCTACCCAACGACAAGGCCTTTTTGGAGCGCGATGCCAAGGTAAGCGCGCGCGTAGCATTCATCCCTACCAACCAATCGGCTTCGTTGCGCGCTTTGGCCGAATGGTATAAATTCTCGTATTCCGATGCAGGTTTTAGCTGCGCAAAACCTTCTAATATAGCCTCGTCGGTCATGGACGATATCCACAAACGTTCTACGGGTTTGTCGCATTTAGCGTGCGTATAAATGTAGCGGAAAATGGCCTCGCCTTCGCGGCCGGCGTCGGTTGCACAAATAATACTGTCGGCTCCCTGAAAGAGTTTTACGATGGTATTGAGCTGTTTTTGCGCGCCCTCGTCGCCCTGAGGTTTATAGACAAACACAGCAGGCAGCATGGGCAAATCGGTAGGAATCCATTTTTCGAAACCATACGTAGCGGGATCGGCCAATGTAATAAGGTGACCGAATGCCCATGTAACCTGGTATCCGTTTCCTTCCAAATAGCCCTCGTGACGGTTCTTAACACCTAATACACGGGCTATATCTTTTGCCACCGATGGCTTTTCTGCTAGAATAACTTTCATATGCTACGCTAAAAATAGAAGACAAAGGTAGTAAATTAAAGGAGAAAGGAGAAAGGAGAAAGGAGAATTTGTACTATCTTTGCACATTAAAATATTTTGTATGCAAAACATTAGAAACATAGCGATTATTGCGCACGTAGACCACGGTAAAACCACATTGGTAGATAAAATGCTTGTAGCGGGAGCTTTGTACAAAGACCACGAAAAAGCAGGTGAGTTAGTATTGGACAATAACGATTTGGAACGCGAGCGTGGTATAACCATTGTGTCGAAAAATGTTTCTATCAACTACAAAGACACCAAAATCAACATCATTGACACCCCTGGGCACTCGGACTTTGGTGGCGAAGTAGAACGCGTATTGAACATGGCCGATGGTGTATTGCTATTGGTGGATGCCTTTGAAGGCCCCATGCCACAAACCCGTTTTGTACTACAAAAAGCCATCGAGATTGGTTTGAAACCTATCGTAGTAATCAACAAGGTAGACAAACCTAACTGTCGTCCCGACGAAGTGCACGAGGCTGTATTTGACTTGATGTTCAGCTTGGATGCTACCGAAGACCAATTGGATTTTCCTGTGGTGTATGGTTCGGCTAAACAAAACTGGATGTCGACCGACTGGAAAAACCAAACCGACAACATTTATCCTCTATTGGATGCCATTATAGAGCACATTCCTGCTCCCAAAAGCATTGAAGGCCCACTTCAAATGCTGATTACCTCGCTTGATTACTCATCGTACGTAGGTCGTATTGCCATTGGTCGCGTACACAGAGGTACCATCAAAGAAAATTCCGACATTGCCCTTGTACGACGCGATGGTAGCACGGTTAAATGCCGCATCAAAGAACTAAACGTATTTAGCGGATTTGGCAAAACCAAAGTAAGCGAAGTATCTTCGGGCGAATTGTGCGCCGTAATTGGTTTGGATAAATTTGATATTGGCGATTGCATTTGCGATTTGAATACGCCCGATGCATTGCCTCCTATTGCCATTGACGAACCTACTATGAGCATGGTGTTTACCATCAACAACTCGCCTTTCTTTGGCAAGGACGGTAAGTTTGTTACCTCGCGCCACATTCACGAACGTTTGGTGCGCGAGTTGGACAAAAACTTGGCTTTGCGCGTTGAAAAAGAAGAATCGAGCGATATTTGGCACGTATTTGGTCGTGGCGTACTGCACCTATCGGTATTGATTGAAACCATGCGCCGCGAAGGTTACGAGTTGCAAGTAGGTCAACCACAAGTTATCTACAAAGAAATAGATGGCGTAAAATGCGAACCCATTGAGGAACTTACCGTGAACGTACCCGAAGAAAATTCGGGCAAGGTAATTGAATTGGTTACCTCGCGCAAAGGTGAAATTGTGAACATGGAAAGCAAAAACGATCGCATTCACTTGCTATTCCACATTCCATCGCGCGGTATTATTGGTTTGCGTACCAACTTGCTAACCGCTACCGCAGGCGAGGCGGTTATTGCCCACCGTTTTATTGAGTACGCTCCTTATAAAGGCGATATTGCCCGTCGTGTAAACGGTTCTATGATTGCCATGGAAAGTGGTACCGCTTTTGCCTATGCTATTGACAAACTACAAGACCGTGGTAAATTCTTTGTATTCCCACAAGACGAAGTGTATGCTGGACAAGTAGTAGGCGAACACTGCAAAGAGGGCGACTTGGTGATTAACGTAACCAAATCGAAGAAATTGACCAACATGCGTGCATCGGGTTCGGACGAAAAAACCAAAATTGTTCCTCCTATTGTATTTAGTTTGGAAGAGGCTTTGGAATACATCAAAGAGGATGAATACGTAGAAATTACGCCCAATGCCATGCGCCTAAGAAAAATTATTTTGGACGAACTTGAGCGCAAACGTGCTAATAAATAAGGTATACCTAGGCCTTGGAAGCAACCTAGGCAACCGCGAGGAGTTAATGCAACAAGCATTGACGGGCATAGAACAACGCATTGGTACCATTACCAAACGTTCTTCTATGCATACCACCGTTGCCGATGGTTTTACCTCCGACAACCTGTTTTTAAACTGCGCTATCTGTGTAGAGACTTCTTTGAGTGCACAAGAGGTACTTTCTATTACCCAACAATTGGAAAGGGAATTGGGCCGTACCCACAAAAGCATCAACTTGCAATACACAGACAGATGCATGGACATTGATATTTTGTACTTTAACATGGAGCAAATAACCCAAACAGATTTGGTGGTTCCGCATCCACGCATGCACCAACGATGGTTTGTATTAGCTCCGCTGTGCGAGATTGCTCCTAAATTAAAACATCCTATTTTAGGACAAAGCACGCAACAATTACTCAACCAACTCCCTCACTAGCATGACTATCAATCAACGCATATCAACTTACTTCTTATCCATTTTTGTACTATTTGCCCTTATTATTGTGCTATTTTCGGTTCGATACGAAAAAAGCAATGCGGCCGATAAACTAGCGGCACAATTGGACATATACGCTACCATGCTAGAAAACGAGATGACACCTAGGCAGTTGCCTGACACCACGTTACGCATCACTAGAATGGACATAGACGGCCAGGTTGTATACGACAATAAATTGTGTATAGACAGCCTAGGTAACGAGCTTGGTAAAAAAGAAATGCGCGAAGCCCACCGCTACGGATACGGAACGGCCTTGCGACACTCTACCTACAACCAGCAACTTTATTTCTACTACGCCAAAAAAGACAAGAAGGGGTATATTCGTATTGCCAAGCCCTTTGACAACCGAGCAGAAGCGCTCCCCATTAGCCTCATGCCCATTTGGATAACCTTGCTATTATTTGGCATTGCCACCATTGGTTATTACAGCACATCGCTTCGTTTTAAGGCCATCATTAAAACACTTAAACAACTTATTGAACGTGTGGATGCCGGAGACAAATACAATTTTCCGGACAATGAGTTTAGCGAAATTAGCGAATACATTATTAGAAGTTATCAAAAGCTAGAGCGTACTCAAAAGGCGTTGGATATGGAACGCGAAAAGTTGTGGGCGCACCTTCGACTTTCTAAACGTGGTTTGTGTATTTTTTCACCTCAACGCAAAGAGATTCTATCGAACGAATTGTTTATCCAATACGCCAACTTGATATCGGACAGACCCATTCAGTACTCCGAAAAAATTTTTGACATTCCAGAACTATTTGACATTGTAGAGTTTTTTGACGACAAACAACGCGATTACAAAAACGTACTAGAAACCAAAACCATGGAAGTTCACAAAAACGACCGTATTTTGGTGGTACACGGCATTGTTTTTCCCGATAAAAGTTGCGAAATAAACATAGACGACATTACTGAGAAGGAAGAACAAGCCTTGCTAAAACGCCAATTAACGCAAAACATATCGCACGAGTTGAAAACACCAGTTAGTAGCATTCAGGGCTTTATGGAAACCATTATCAATAATCCGGGTATGGATCCTGAAAAACGCGAATTCTTTATAGAACGTTGCCATGCACAAGCCATCCGACTTAGCTACTTGCTCCAAGATATTTCGATGCTGAACAAATTAGACGAAGGTTCGGGCATTTTTGATCGCGACGATATTAATCTAAACGAGGTAATTCAAAACGTATTAAAAGACGTTTCGTTAGAGTTAGAAGAAAAAAATATTACCACCGAAGTTAACCTACCTTGCAATGCTACCATCAAGGGCAATATGTCGCTGCTCTACTCTATTTTCCGCAATTTAGTGGATAATACCCTACACTATGCAGGTAGCGATATCAGCATACTAATTAACTGCTTCCGAGTTGACAACGAATTCTTGCACTTCTCTTATGCCGACACGGGCATTGGTGTGGATTCTAAACACTTAAACCACCTTTTTGAGCGATTCTACCGAGTAGACAAAGGAAGATCTAGAAAATTAGGAGGAACGGGGTTAGGATTGGCCATTGTGAAAAATGCCATCTTATTCCATCAGGGACGTATTTCTGCTAAACACCACCCTGGTGGAGGGTTGGAATTTGTGTTCTCGCTTCGCAAAGAACCCCTTCCAGTTATTGACTAAAAACGTTGGATTTTACTTTCGCGTAGGCTATCTACCACTTCTTGTTGCATGCGCACAAGAGATACTTGTTGTTGGATAAGCTCCGCCAATTGAGCGCCGTCTTTTTGCTGTTGCGCCTGCTTAATAGCCTCTGACACCTCTTTTAAACGACCTTTTACCGTACGCAATTTAAATTCCAAAATAACTTGTGGCATTTCTTGCGATAGTTGGGAGGTAAGTTTGCTAGGGTCTTCGTCTTTGCAATTTCTGCAATGTTCGTACTTGTCTTCTACCAAAGAGAATACGTAGTTTTGAATGGACAAGTTGGTATGATTTAAGAAATAAGCACGCAAATCGATTTGTTCTACTTGCAAGGCCTCTTGCAACAACTGAACGTGCAAAGGAAACTGCAAGGGCATTTCGTCTTCGGCTAGCATCGCATCTACATAAGTAGCAAGCGGAATTTGAATATGCTCGTTACTTTCTGCATCGTAAAAAGAAAGGTTACATTTACCATAATTTACCAAGTAACGCATA
Source organism: Candidatus Enterocola sp. (assembly GCA_045635045.1). GTDB lineage: Bacteria > Bacteroidota > Bacteroidia > Bacteroidales > Paludibacteraceae > Enterocola. The sequence continues at coordinate 8,501 of JAZRBL010000028.1, forward strand.
ATAACTTGTTCTTGGTTATAGGTATAAGGCAATTCTGCGCCTGTTTGTTGAGCAATTTCGGGCTCTATAGGAACTATAGCAGATGCGGTTGCATTAGTAATGGGTGCAGGTTCTTGAACTGGTTTTTGCGCTTGCTTTTGCTGGCGCAATTTTTGAACCGCCTCGCCTAACAACGATTCGCGCACCGAAAAACGAATAGCACACTCTTGAATGTACAAAGAACGGGTGATGGCATCGGGTATAACGGCAATGGACTGCACAATATCGTTAATGAGTTGGGATTTTTTGATGGGATCGTTACCCGCATCGGCCAACAACAAGCCCGATTTAAACTGAATAAAGTCTACTTGATGCTGTTTTATGTAGTCTATCAACTCGTTGGCATTGTGTTTTTTGGCAAACGAGTCGGGGTCGTCACCATCGGGCAGTAAAACTACCTTTACGTTCATTCCCTCTTCTAATAGCAAGTCGATGCCTCTAATAGAAGCCTTAATACCTGCCGCATCGCCATCGTATAGCACCGTAATGTTGCTGGTAAAGCGGTGAATCATGCGAATTTGCCCTTGGGTAAGCGATGTACCCGACGATGCTACCACATTTTGGATACCTGCCTCGTGCATGGACAACACATCGGTATACCCTTCTACCAAATAAACAGCATCGTTTTGCACCATGCTTTCTTTGGCAAAATAAATGCCGTATAATTCGTTGCTCTTATGATAGATTTCAGACTCGGGAGAGTTAACGTATTTGGCCGATTTATCGGATTGCACCAATACCCTACCACCAAATGCCACAATTCGGCCCGATAGCGAATGTACTGGAAACATCACGCGTCCTCTAAAACGGTCTACCATGCCGCCCCTATCGCTACGGGTTGCTAAACCCACATCGCTTAGAACGGTAGACGAAAAGCCACTTTTAATGGCCTCGTCGGCAAAGGCATGGTACTGATTTAGGCTATAACCTAACTGAAATTTTTGAAGAATGGCATCAGAAAACCCACGTTCACGAAAATACGCCAAACCTACGGCTTGTCCCTCTTCGGTTTTCCACAACTGATTAACAAAGTAACGTCCAGCAAATTCGTTGAGGGCCATCATGCTTTCGCGTTTGGTACGCGCTTGCATTTCTTCGGCAGTCAGTTCTTTTTCTACAATCTCGATGTTGTATTTTTTTGCCAAGTAGCGCAAAGCATCGGGGTAACTGAGATGCTCGTGCTGCATAATAAAGTTTACAGGCGTTCCACCTTTGCCACAACCAAAACACTTGCAAATGTTTTTAGAAGGCGAAACGGTAAACGAGGGAGTTTTTTCGTTATGAAAGGGGCATAAACCTATTAGGTTTACCCCACGACGACGCAAGGTAACAAAATCGCCTACGACTTCTTCTATCTTAGCCGCATCCAGAATTCGCTGTTTGGTTGCCTCGTCTATCATAATATTTACAAAGAAAACAATTTGGTGCCACGAAGCAATTCTTCGGTGGTCATGGCTTTTTTACCAGCCAATTGTAATTTTTTTATGGACAAATAGCCTTCTTCGGTAGCAAAATAAAGTTGTTTTTTGCCATCGCTTACCAATGTACCAGGTTGTTCCGATACGGTATCTTCTATTACCTCGGTTTCTAATACTTTTAAGCTTAGCACTTGCCCTTTGTCGTTTTTCACCTCTGTAAAAGCAGCGGGATAGGGCGAAAGGCCACGCACAAAATTGTGCAATTCAAAGGCCGATTTATTCCAATTGATTTTACAATCTTCTTTAAAGATTTTGGGAGCAGGATTTACTGCCACGCTATCGTCTTGAGGCATGGTTGACACATCACCCATGGTAATGCGTTCCATGGTTTCTACCACCAAGTCGGCACCCATGTTCATCAAACGATCGTAAAGTGTACCTACATTATCGCTATCGGTAATAGGGGTACTACGTTGCAAAATAATATTGCCTGTATCTATTTCGTGTTTCAAAAAGAACGTGGTAACCCCTGTTTCTTTTTCACCGTTAATGATGGCCCAGTTGATGGGGGCTGCTCCACGATATTGAGGCAACAACGAGGCATGCAAATTGAACGTTCCCAAACGAGGCATGTTCCACACCACCTCGGGCAACATTCTAAAGGCAACCACCACTTGAATATCGGCTTGCCACATCTTTAATTGAACCAAAAAATCTTCGTCGCGTAGTTTTTCGGGTTGCAAAATGGGAATATCCTCTTGCAAGGCGTATTTTTTTACGGGCGATTCTTGCAAGTGTTGTCCCCTACCTGCGGGTTTATCGGGCATCGTTACCACACCTACAACGTTATACCCTTCGTCAACCAAACGTTTTAAAGGTTCAACGGCAAACTCGGGTGTGCCCATGTACACGATTCTTAAGTCTTTTTTACTCATTTTATAGTGGACTAAAACGTACAAAAACGGGTATCACTTGGATACCCGCATTATTGGTTATAGTTGTATCTTATTTGGTTTCGGCTGGAGCATTTAACAAATCAAGTACCTCTTTGGTAACATTCAATGATTTTTCGCCGTACAAAATATTGTCGCTTCCGGCTGTGCTCAAAATAAAGGTAAATCCTTTTTCTTGGTTGTATTTATTAATAACAGAATCGACTGTAGCAGCCAACTTGTCGTTCATTTGCTTTTGTTTCAACAACAAGTCTTGCTCCATTTTTGCATTTAGTTCTTGTAATTTACGTTGTTTTTTAACGATTTTATCTTGAGCAGAACGTGCACGTTCTTCTGTTAAGAAAGCACGATTTTCTATTTTCATTTGGAAATCTTCCATATCACGTTGCAACTCGGTTGCTTTTTGATTAAGGGTTGCACGGGCGCTCTCTTCTTGTTTTAAAAGTTCTTCGCTCATGGCTTTGTACTCGTTGTAGTTAAGTAACAAAGAATCCATGCGAACATAAGCAATGCTTAAAGCGGCAGGCTGTTCTGCTTGAACGGGTACTTCCGACTCACTTTTTTTGCTGCTAAAAAATAGAATAAACAATACCACAATAGCCACCAACGATACGGCATTTGCAATGTAAAGAAGTTGTGTTTTCATATTACTCAATTTCAAATATAGTCTTTCTTTTTTGGGCTACTCTATCTTGCGACTTAACACATCCTATTCCGTGTTTACGTAAACCTTTGTTGCCTTCTACGTGCGTGTTAGGGAATTTACCTTTTTTGGTAAAGAAAACCCTAAAGCCCATAAACAAGATGGCAGGCAATAGAATAGCAACGATTATAAGAAATAATTTCAGCATGATAAAGTGACACAAATATAACTTACAAACCTTTTGGGTGTAAATCCTTTTTCTTATTTTTGTGCTTTATAAAGAAATATTCATGCTATTTTAAGTTTTTTTTACATTATGAGTGCAACACTGTCGGATACCACGCAATTAGTATGGCAAATCTTTGACGAAATATGCCAAATTCCACGTCCTTCTGGCAAGGAAGAAAAGATCATGGATTACCTAAGAGCATTCGCTTTACAACATGGTTTTTTAACCCGTACCGACAAGGCTGGCAACATCGTTATGATTAGACCTGGAAAACAACCTGCTATTGCCCTACAAGCACACACCGACATGGTATGCGAAAAACGCAGTGACAGTGCTCATAACTTTGAAACAGACGCCTTGCAAACCTACATAGAAGAGGGTTGGATGAAAGCCAAAGGTACTACTTTGGGGGCCGACAATGGCATTGGCGTGGCCATGGCTTTGGCTGCAATGGTAACTTACCCTGGCGAGCGTCAATTAGAGGGGTTGTTTACCGTCGAAGAAGAGACAGGACTGAGTGGTGCTGCTGCAGTAGAAGCAGGATTTATATCGGCTCCTACATTACTTAACCTAGACTCGGAAGACGAAAACGAACTGATAGTGGGCTGTGCCGGTGGGTGCGAAACCGTTGGCTACTGGAAAGTAGAGGAAATGCCTGCTCCGGAGGGCATGTTTGCCATTGAGATAACCATAAAAGGACTACTGGGCGGCCACAGTGGTACCGATATTCATTTGCCTCGCGCCAATGCCAACCAAATTTTGGGTCGCTTTTTGCAGCAAACCGCCCAAAAGTATCCTTTTTATTTATGTAGACTTGCAGGGGGCGGTTTGCACAACGCCATTGCGCGCGAGGCAAATGCGCTGTTCCTAGTGCCCTACGCCGACCGCGAGCACATTCGCATCGATTGGAACATCTATATTGCCGAACAAGAAGACCAATGGCTAGAAAACGAGCCCAAAATGCGCATGGACTTATCGTCGCGCCCTAAACAAGAAAAGGTATTTGTACCCCAACTAACCCAGCAACTGATACAAGCACTTTGCACCTGCCCTCATGGGGTGATAAAAATGAGCGACACCATGCCAGGCGTGGTAGAAACCTCTACCAACCTAGCCTCTATTAAACGCATCGACGATAACATCGTAATAACCACCAGCCAACGCAGTTCGTTCGAAGACCAACTGAATGCTTTGGCCTTTCAAACCTATACCCTGCTAACGGATTGCGGTGGCATGGTAGGCATCCACAACGGTTACCCTGCTTGGGAACCTCAATTTGACACCCCATTGCTAAAAACAGCCAAAGAGGTGTACCACCAAGTATGGGGCAAACAACCCGAAGTAAAAATTATTCACGCAGGGTTGGAATGTGGTTTGTTTAGCAAAGCCATGCCTGCGTTGAACATTTTATCGTTTGGTCCTACCTTGTTAGGTGTTCACTCGCCCGATGAACGATTAAACATCGCATCGACCCACCAAACGACGGAATTTTTAATGCAATTGTTAGCAAACTTATCGTAAATTATCAGCAAAATGTAAAGAATTATCGCTACATTTGCGAAAACAAAAAAAGAAAGCATGGAGAACTTTGTTGTATCGGCTCGTAAATACAGACCTAGCACCTTTGATACGGTGGTGGGACAACGTGCATTGGTTACAACCCTAAAAAATGCCATCACAGGTAACCAGTTGGCACATGCTTACCTTTTTTGTGGTCCCAGAGGCGTGGGAAAAACCACCAGCGCCCGTATTTTTGCCAAAGCCATTAACTGCGAGCATTTGGTAAATGGCGAGCCTTGCAACGAGTGCGAATCGTGTCGTTCGTTTAACGAAGGCAGATCGTATAACATTTACGAGCTGGATGCGGCCTCCAACAACGGCGTAGACAGCATTCGCGAATTGATTGACCAAGTACAAACCCCTCCTCAAATTGGCAAATACCGCATTTATGTAATCGACGAGGTGCACATGCTATCGGCATCGGCGTTCAACGCATTTCTTAAAACGCTAGAAGAGCCCCCTTCGTACGTTATTTTTATATTGGCTACCACCGAAAAACACAAAATTCTACCTACCATTCTGTCGCGCTGCCAAGTGTACGACTTTAACCGAATTAGCGTAGAAGACACGGTAGCCCACCTTCAAAACATTGCCCAAAAAGAAGGCATAGAAGCCGAATTGGATGCCCTTAACATCATTGCCGTGAAGTCGGACGGGGGTATGCGCGATGCGCTATCTACCTTTGACCAAGTGGTGAGCTTTTGTGGCAAAAAAATTACCTACAAAGATGTTATCGAAAACCTTAACATCCTTGATTACGACTACTATTTTACCCTTACCGACCTTTGTCTTCAACAAAAGATGAGCGACGCCTTGTTGCTTTTTAACGACATCTTAAACAAAGGTTTTGATGCGGGCAACTTTATAAGTGGATTATTGGCTCACTTTAGGGATTTATTGGTTTGCAAAGACGAAGTAACTGCCAAACTATTGGAAGTAGGTGCCGGCATTCGCAATCGCTACATTGAGCAAGCCAAACAATGCCCTGCTCAGTTCCTTTTGGACGCCATGGAAGAAGCCAACCAATCGGAGCTAGAATACAAACAAAGCAAAAACAAACGCCTTTTGGTGGAATTGATGTTGATCAGGTTGTGCCAACTAACTGATCAAAAAAAAAAAGTAGAATAAGACGCCGCTCCAAACGTGCGTTATTGCCTTTTGCTAGCCTTCTTCAAGCCCCCACTAACACAGCTCCAGCTCCCGCTACGGTTCAAACGCCTGTGGTTACGCAACCTGCTACCACCGCACCTACGGTAAAAGCTACTGCCATAAGCAGCAGCGACAAGGCTAAAATTGGCCGCTTGTTTGGTTCCATTAACCGAAGCAAAAACTTGGCCCAAACAGCCACCAATGTTACCGCATCGGTACGCGATAACGCCTATACCGAGCAGCAAATAGACGAAGCCTGGTTCCGCTTTGTAAACACCATACCCGAACACCCCGACTTGCATTTTGTTTTTAGTAAAGCACCCAACAAGAATGCCAATACCATTACTGCTACGGTGGATAACTTTGTGGTGTTCAACAAACTAAACGATATCAAGCCACAACTACAACGTTATTTAAGCAACGCTGTAAGCAACGACACCCTTGCCATAGAGTTTACCTTTATAGAGGGCAAAAAGAAACCCACCACCCCTCGTGAAAAGGCCAGAGCCATGAACGAGAGCAATGGTGAGTTGCTTAAAATGTTTACCAGTTGGGGGCTTAAACTACAATAGCGCCAAATCGTTCATAAGCGAAACGGTTTGACAAGCTACCAAGGCAGCTGTTTCGACACGCAACCTACTTTCGCCCAAACTAACGGGAACAAAACCAGCTTGCATGGCCGTTGCCACTTCTTCTTCGCTAAAATCACCCTCAGGACCAATCATAATCAAGACTTTACTACCGGGTTTGATTTGCGAGGCAAAAAATTTTTTATCGGCTTCGTGGCAATGCGCTATAAATTTTTGGTCGGCATTGGCTGTTTTAATCCATTCCTTGAACGTGCAAGGCTCGTTCAATTGGGTTAAGGTTGGCTGAATGGATTGTTTCATGGCCGATACTAAGATACGTTGCAAACGCTCTGTTTTAAGGTTTTTACGCTCTGAATAACGGCAATAAAGCGGCGAAATTTCGTCGATGCCAATTTCTGCCGCCTTTTCGACAAACCACTCCAAACGGTCCATGTTTTTGGTGGGTGCAATGGCTACGTGCAAGTAATACGGACGACGGTAAGGGACCGTTTGTGGTTGCAGCGAATTAACCAAACAACGTTTGGCATCGGCTACCGCAATGGTACCCAAGAACACACCACCCTTGCCATCCACAATTTGAATGGTTGCCCCTACATCCAAACGCAATACCCTAACGGCATGGTGCGATTCTTCTTCGGGCAAAAGAGAGGTTTTCTCTATATCGGGAGCATAAAAAACATGCATAACTACAAGGTTTCTAGTATATTTTTAACCAATTCGAAGTTCTTTTTGGGCGCATCGGTCCAGAAATTAGCATATTGGTCGGCATGATTCTCTACCCAAGGGGTATCGCTAATGATGCGCAAGCTAATAAAAGGAACCTCGCTCTTGGCACACACGTGCGCAATGGCATTCGACTCCATGTCTACAAAAAGCGCCTGGGGAAACTTGTTTTTAATTTGGAAGAGTTCTTCTTTGGTGGTGATAAATTGATCGCCTGTACACCCCAAACCAAACTTTACATCGTCTCTGCCTTCGGCTACTTGTCGCACGGTTTGCAAGGCTTTGCTATCGGCTTTGATAAATTGCTCAAAGCCCAATTCTTTTAGGTGATCAGACACATCGCCGGCGTAAAAATCGTGGTAACAGGTTTGCGTACCAATGACCAAATCGGCCACTTTCAAACAAGTATCAATACCACCTGCCACCCCGCTGTTGATGATTAAATCGGGTTGATGTTCGTTGATTAAACGAATGCAAGCCATGGCGGCATTTACCTTTCCGATGCCACTTTTTACCAAGTATATTTCGTGCTGTGCCAACTGGATACCTTGGAGCAATTCATACTCCTTATCCATGGCCACAATAATTCCAATCTTCATAAAGGAGCAATTATTTTATAAAAGCTTCAAAGGCTTTGTAAGTCATATACACATCCAATTTCGCTACCACCTCGTAAGGAGCGTGCATCGACAATACAGGAACACCTACGTCCACCACATCTACATTTAGGTTGGCAATGTAAGCAG
>JAZRBL010000029.1:0-6196 GCA_045635045.1 Candidatus Enterocola sp.
CTACGATCCGACTTGACCAAAAGCGTCGTATCCCATAGGGTGCAACACATTAAAACCTTTCAGACGTTTGTAACGGCTGTATATATCACTCGCAATATATCCTAGTGGATGACCTACATGAAGACCCGCACCCGAAGGGTAAGGGAACATGTCCAATACATAATATTTAGGACGCGATGCGTCTGCCTCTACTTTGTAAATGGCGTGCTCTTTCCAGTAAGCTTGCCATTTTTGTTCGATGTTTTTAAAATTGTATTCCATAAATAATTGGTGAATCGGTGAGTCGGTGAATCGGTGAATCGATGATTTTCCTGGCTCATCTATGGTTTATATATAATTTATTTATTCGCTGCGCTCATGTTTAATCGTTGAATCGTTTTCTTATTACGGTTAAACGATTCTGCGGCTATTCGATTTAACGTTGCGAAGCAACTAGTGACAAGTGACACGCGACTATCGACTAGCGACAGTCGACCGTAAGGTCGATAATCTCTTCGGGGGCAAAGGTAATTTTCTCCATGCCGTTTTCTTGTACAATGTAACTGTTTTCGGTACCTACAGCGCCTATGCCGGGCAATACAAACTTGGGCTCGAGCGCCAAGGTGTTACCTACTTCTAAAGGCTGAGGATTGCGAGCGCACAGTACAGGCAGCTCGTTAATTTCAAGCCCAATGCCGTGTCCTACAAACTTGGCTTGTTGGGTGGTTCCCATGTAATAGGCTTCTAGACCGTATTTTTTTACGATATCGATCGATAGTTGCCAAAGTTGCTCGCAGGTAGCACCGGGTACGCCTGCTTGGGCAATGGCTTCTTGAATCTCGATCGATACTGCATGGGCGTCGTAGGCCATTTGAGGCAGTTTGCCTACGCTATAGGTGCGGCTTTGGTCGGCAATATAACCGGTAAAGTTGCCGTTGATATCCACCATAACGGTTTGGCCTTCTTTTATAACGCTACCGTTGGGGCCCAGTGGCAAGGAACCGTGCAATCCGGCTCCACCCAAGGCAAAATCGTAGGGCGAGGGGGCTCCCGCGTTATCGCCAGCCAACACAGAACCCATGTGCGATTCCATGGTGCTGCCATAAATGCGGAACAAACCTAAACAACCTCCCAAACGGAAAATGCGTTCTACTTCTACGCTAAATTCGTGGTCAGTCATGCCAGGACGATACACCGAAGGAACTTGTAGTAAAACTTCGCTTTGTTTTTTGCCCGATATGCGTAGTTGGTCTTGTTCAAAGGCCGTTTTTACGCTTTTAACGTAGCGGATAATTTTAGAGCCATTTATCAATTTAGCTCCTGTGCATTTTTCAATGCGTACCCATTCGGCATACGATATATCATCACCCTCTACCAATAGGTTAGTGGGTAGCGCTTGTCCTTTGGCTGCCAATAGAGTAGGTAGGTCTTCTAGTTTTCGAATGTTGTGAAAATAGTCGCCTACTATATTGTTGGGACGACGCACCATAAAGGTAGGGTCTCCTTGCAAGGGTAGGTAAACATAACCGATGATGATGTGTCCGCATGTGTAGTACACATTTACGGGGGTGCTAAGCAAGCAGGCATCGGCACCTACTTGCTCCATGGCCTGTCTTATTTTGTTATGTCGAATTTGAAATTCCATCATATAATCGAAAGTCAAAAGTCTAAAGTCTAAAGTCAAAGGTCAAATTTTGCATTCACCTCGCACTAAAATTCATGAGGGCGAAGCCCGAATAAAGTCGATTAGTCAATTAGTCGTGAACGAATAAAAGTTTATTTCTTAAAAAAGTATTCCAGCGCGACGTGAACGCGGGCAGCCCAATCGGTTTCGGTATGGCCTGCACCAGGATAGAAACCCGATAGCATGCGATCTTGGTATCCTAAACTAGCCACTTTCTCTACCAAAGCAGGAAAGAAAGGTGCGTAGGGAGCGTCAATGTTCTGATCGCCACAGTCTAGGTAAATGTAATGGGCACTATCTTGTGGAAGCGCTTGTTCTAGATAATCCATCAATGCGTAGGCCAATGCGCCGTTGTTTGCTTCGCTGCCAATGTGCGTAGAAACACAACCGGCCTTGCTAAATACATGAGGAGCTTCGCAAAGGGCATAGAACGACATCAATCCACCCATGCTTGATCCCATAACCGATGTGTGCTCCATTTCTGGTTGGGTGCTAAAAACGCTGTCTACAAAAGGTTTTACGGTATTGACCAAGAAGTCAACGTACTCGTCGCCACGGTATTGACCTTTGCACATAACGTTCATAAAGGCATAAATGGTAGAATCTTTGATAAGGGTTTGTACTTTTTCGGGCATTAAGTCGCCAATGCGGCTTTCGCCAATGCTGTGTACGCCCACCACAATGGGTGCTTCTATTTTGTCTTCGGCCACTAGTTTAGCAATAGCATCGTCTATATTCCATGCTTGTTTGTTCCAGGTGCTGTTGGGGTCAAATAGGTTTTGACCATCGTGCATGTACAAAACAGGGTAGGTGGTTGCGGTGTTGTATCCCTCTGGTGTCCAGATGTCTACGGTTAGGCTGTCGCCAAAATTAGCGTTGTACAATGTAGTACGATAAACGGTTCCGCTTACTACCTCTATAGGTGCTTGTGGAAGTTCTGGCATGGGTTTGTTGTTGCTTTGAGTGGTGCATGCTAGGCAAGTAAATAGCAATGCGATGGTAGCAAAAAGGGTACTCTTGTTCATGGCGCGTTCTTTTTATTTAATAAGGTGCAAAATTAATAAAAATAAAGGAGAGTTGGGGGATAGGATGGGATAAATTTTATATATTTGCGTAAATTTTAAATGGAGAGATTATGTATCAAAATGAAAAGAATCAATTGTCGTTTAAAGGAATTTTGTGGGGGGTGTTAGCAGCTCTTGTTGTGGTGGCTATGATGGCCTGTTTTTATACCATCGATACGGGCGAACGTGGCGTAGTATTGCGTTTTGGTAAGTTAGAAAAAGTAGTGGGCGAGGGCCTTAATTTTAAAGTTCCTGTGATGGACGAAGTTAAAATTATGTCGGTTCGCGATCATAATTTGACCTTGACCACAGAGGTATCGTCGAGCGATATTCAAACCATTGCCGTAGAGGTTAGTTTGGTGTATTCGCTTAATGCAGAGGAGGTTGGTAAGGTATTCCAAACTTATGGTATGAACATCGAAAATACCTTAATTCGTCCTACTTTGTCGGAAAAAATCAATGCGATAATTGCCGAATATCCCATTGAAACGTTTGTAGAAAAACGTGCCGAAATTTCGAATCGTATTAATCTAGCCTTTGCCGAACAAGTGGCAGGAAGTGGCATTATGGTAAAAAGTTTGCTTATAACTAACCATGACTTTAGCGAAGACTTTAACAAGGCTATCGAAAACAAAAAAATTGCTGAACAAGGCGCTCTTACCGCTAAATTTACCTTGGAACGCATGAAACTAGAGGCCGAAGCGCAAAAAGTAAAACAAGCTTCGCTTTCGCCCATGGTATTGCAAGAAATGGCCATTAATAAATGGGACGGCAAAATGCCTCAATACTTTAGTGGCGGTCAGTTGCCTTTTATTACTATTAAATAGTCGAAAGTCAAAAGTAAATTTGACCTTTGACCTTCGACTTTCGACCTTTGACCTTTGACCATTATGTTCCTACAATCTTTATCGGCAACTAACTATAAGAACCTCAAAGAAATAGAGGTGCAATTTTGCAAGGGCGTCAATTGCTTTATTGGCAATAACGGGATGGGTAAAACCAACTTGTTGGATGCCATCTACTATTTGGCCTTTTGCAAAAGCAGAACGTGTCATGCCGATACAGGGGTAATTCGTCACGACGAACCCTACTTGTTGCTCGATGCGCAATTTAGCAGCGAAAACGTCCAAGATAGGGTGTCGGTTAGTTTGCAACGAGGGCAGAAAAAGGTGGTAAAGCGCAATAAAAAAGAATACGAACGATTGGCCGATCACATAGGTTTGGTGCCGTTGGTAATTGTATCGCCTAACGATTTGGAATTGATTATTGAGGGCAGCAGCGAGCGCCGAAAACTCATTGATGGTATTATTTCGCAATACGATAAAGAATATTTGCACCAATTATTGGATTACAACAGAGCATTGTTGCAACGTAATACCCTGCTCAGGGCGCATGCTACCGACCCCGAATTGTTGAGCGTTTGCGAGGGTATGATGGCGCAAAAAGCCAGCTATATTTACCCCAAACGAGCCGAATTTTTAACCCAGTTTATTCCTATTTTTGCGCAGTTTTATGCCGAAATTGCAGGCGATAAGGAGCAGGTTTCTATTCAGTACGAATCGCACTTGCAACAAGGCGACTTGTTGTCGCAACTAGCGCAAAGCAGGTACAAAGACGAGGCTATAGGCTACACCACAGTGGGCATTCATAAAGACGAATTGGCCTTTTATTTGGGCGATTATCCGCTTAAACGCATTGCCTCCCAAGGGCAAACCAAGAGCTTTTTGGTGGCGCTTAAATTGGCGCAGTTTGAGTTTATGCGCAGGGCATGTGGTAAATTTCCTATCTTGCTGCTAGACGATATTTTTGACAAATTGGATGCCGAAAGGGTAGAACGCATTGTAAAATTGGTAGCCAGCGATAAGTTTGGTCAGATTTTTATAACCGATACCAACCGCGAGCACCTAGATTACTTGTTAGATAGAGTAGAGGGCGAGAAAAAACTCTTTACGGTACAAAATGGAGCCATTGTATGAAGCGCAGCGAACCTCAAAAAGTAGAAGGCGTAATGCCCGCTTATTTTGAAGCATTGGGCATTGCCGATAAGATAAACGAGGCTAGATTGATGCTCAAATGGGAAGAGCAAATGGGCGAAGTTATTTGCCGTAAAACCACCCATTTAGAGATCAAAAACAAGGTGTTGTACGTGTCTATTAGTTCGGCACCTTTGCGTGGAAATTTGCTAATGAAACGCGAACATTTGGTACAACTGTTAAACGAGGCTGTGGGTACCAACGTAATAAACGATATAGTTTTTAGATAACATGAGTATAGCATCGGCCATACAAGAAATAAAAAGCAAGTTGCCAGCCCATGTGCAGTTGGTGGCGGTGTCTAAATTTAATCCCATCGAGGCGTTGCAAGAAGCCTACGATGCTGGTCAACGTCTGTTTGGCGAGAGTCAGGCGCAAGAATTGGTACCCAAAGCCATGGCCATGCCCGACGATGTAAAGTGGCATTTTATAGGCCATTTGCAAACCAATAAGGTAAAATACATAGCTCCTTTTGTGGCTTGTATAGAGTCGGTCGATTCGCTTAAATTGATGAAAGAAATAGACAAGCAAGCCGCCAAAGTGGGCAGGGTGATACCTTGTTTATTGCAGTTTCATGTAGCGCAAGAAGAAACCAAGTCGGGCTTTACAAAAGAAGAGTGCGAACAGGTATTATCGTCAAGCGAGTTTATAGAGCTTCGCAATATTAGAATCGACGGAGTAATGGGAATGGCATCGAATACAGACGATGAGGCAAGAGTGCGTGCCGATTTTGCCGAAATTACCCGTTTGTTTGTGTACTTTAAACTGCATTATTTTGCTGCATCGGAACATTTTAAACACATCTCGATGGGCATGACGCACGACTATCCCATAGCCATTAAAGAAGGGGCTACTTTGATACGTGTGGGCAGTGGTATTTTTGGCGATCGCATGTATCAAAATTATTACAAATAAGGCAATTAAACTTTTTGTATAAATAAAATGAACGTTTGTCTAAAAAATAGGGGCAAACGTTTTTTTTTGTAGTAGTATTTTGTTAAATTTGCACTCCTTAAAAAGTTGACTAATCGACTAAAACTAATTACTCATTATATAAAAATTTACTATGGACAACAAAAAACGCGTTTATACCTTTGGTAACGGACAAGCCGAAGGTAAAGCAGACATGAGAAACTTGTTGGGTGGTAAAGGTGCTAACTTGGCCGAAATGAACTTGATCGGCGTACCTGTGCCTCCTGGGTTTACCATTACTACCGACGTTTGTAATGAATATTACGAAGTAGGTAAAGAAAAAGTGGTAGAACTTTTGAAAGAAGAAGTTGCCAACGCACTTGCACACGTAGAAAACTTGATGAACTCTAAATTTGGTGATGTAGCCAACCCACTTTTGGTTTCAGTTCGTTCGGGAGCCCGTGCTTCAATGCCTGGTATGATGGATACTATCTTGAACCTTGGTTTGAACGACGAAGTAGTAG
>JAZRBL010000030.1:0-11532 GCA_045635045.1 Candidatus Enterocola sp.
AATTCCATACTTGTTGTGAATGTAATTTTTGGAATAACCATCTTCAAGCATATGCATATATTTAAGCAATGCTGAATAATCGTGTTTCTTACGCATAAAATAAACCCCAAAGTTTTTTGTCCAAACTTTGGGGTTCACTTCATATGGCTCTTTTTTTTATTAATATTGTTCTTTCTCGTTAGGGAAATCGCCGCTTTTCACGTCCGATATATAGTTGCCAACAGCTTCGGTAATAATGCTGTATAGGTCTGCGTAGCGACGCAAGAAACGAGGCGAGAAACCTTGTGTAATGCCCAACATGTCGTGCATTACCAATACTTGGCCGTCAACGCCACCGCCTGCACCAATACCAATAATAGGAATTTGTACGCTTTCGGCTACTTTTTGAGCCAAGGCAGCAGGAACTTTTTCAATCACAATGGCAAAACAACCTGCTTCTTCTAGCAATTTAGCGTCGGCAATCAATTTTTGCGCTTCGGCTTCTTCTTTTGCACGTACTGCGTAGGTGCCGTATTTGTTAATGGATTGAGGCATCAAACCCAAGTGTCCCATTACAGGAATACCTGCCGATAAAATGCGTTGTACCGATTCAATAATTTCTTCGCCACCTTCCATTTTAATACAGTCAGCACCCGTTTCTTTCATGATACGAATGGCAGACGATAAAGCTTCTAGCGAGTTACCTTGATAGGTACCAAAAGGCATATCGCATACAACCAACGAGCGTTTTACCGCTTTGGTTACGCTTTTGGCCATAAAAATCATTTCGTCTAGGGTGATGGGTAGGGTAGTTGCGTTACCGCACATCACGTTCGATGCAGAGTCGCCCACTAGCAACACATCTATACCTGCTTGGTCTAAGATAGAGGCCATCGAAAAATCGTATGCTGTAAGCATGCTAATTTTTTCGCCTCTTTGTTTCATTTCCGATAAACGATGCGTAGTAACTTTACGCATGTCGTCGCTTTTATGTACAGACATTTTTTTCTTGTTTTAAATTCGCTGCAAAGATAGTAATTTTTGGTAAATCGAAAAAAAACGATTAGTCGATTAGTCGATTCATCGGAGCTTTGCTTGCAAAGCGACTTTAATTAGACAAGTAGTACGTAATAGACGATACTACGCGTACGCGTTTGATGTGTGGGGTGTTACTGTCGCGGTTTTCAATGGAGAACGAACCTTGGCTAGCTTTCTTGATTTTGCCCAATTCACTATCCGAATCTTTGGCAAATTTTTCGGCGGTTTCGCGGGCATTTTTGGTTGCTTCTTCTACCATCGATGGTTTAAGTTCGTTCAACCCTTCAAATTTAAATTCGGTAGGGTTCTCCCAATTGTCGCCCGATAGGGTGATGCCTTGTTTAATAAGTTCCGATTGTTTGTTCATTAACGCTAGTACGGTATCAACCTTTTCGCTGCAAACGGTTATTACACAAGTTGTTACATATCTGTACATGCGGTCGTTATTGCCATATTCGTTGGCAAATTTATCCGATATTTTGGGCGACGATACCGAAATTTCTGCAGCTTCAAGCCCGCCAGCTAGCAAAAAGTCTATAATTTGCTTTTTCTTGTTGTCAATTTGTTGATACGTGCTTTGTAGGTCGTCGCTCATTACTTTGTAGGTAATGGGCCAAATTACTTTGTCGGCTTTTACTTCGCGCTCGCAAAGTCCTTTTACATCTACCGTACGGGTGTACGACATGTATTTGTTTACTGCCACAGGAAGCATGGCTCCTATCACAATGAGGCCTGCCATAATGCAAATGCCTGCATACAATTTTGCTTTGTCCATAGTTTTAATATTGTTGATTGTTGCTTGTCACTCCTAACTCCTCGTTGATTCCTCGAAACAAAAGTAGCACTAATTTTAAAAGCAACGCACATTGTGTTGTTTTTTTAGTTATTTTTGTCCAAAATTAATATTACCATGAATACACAAAACGATACCAGCTGTTTGGAATACGATGACGATGCCGCTATCGTATTCATTATGAAACGCTTACCCGAAGAACTTAAAGCAAGCATTCAAGAAGACGATGTACAATACCTACTAGATGTGATGTACGAGTTTTACGAAGACAACCACTTGCTAGACGAAGAAACCGACGAAACGGTCGAGATTGCCGAAGAAGAGTTGATTCAATACATTCTAAAAGCCTGCAAAAAAGACGGTATTTGCGTGGATAAATTTACCGAAGAAACCGTGCAAGTGCTTTTGGATATCGAATACGAATATTCTAAATCGTTAGGCGTATATTAAGTGAAACAAATCAGCGTTATATTGCTTAATTACAATGGACAAAAACACTTAGAAACGTTTTTGCCCTCGGTAGTGCAATATACTCCATCGTATTTAGCCGATATTGTTTTGGCCGATAATGCATCGACCGATCATTCGGTGGCGTGGGTGAAAGAAAATTACCCCATGATAGAAACCATGGTGTTTGAAAAGAACTATGGTTTTGCCGATGGATATAACATTGCCATAGGTAGGGTAAAAACGCCCTATGTGGTGTTGTTGAATACCGATGTTGAGGTAACCAAGGGATGGCTGCTTCCTATGTTAGAGTATTTTGAATCGCATTCTAAGGTGGTAGCAGTGCAACCTAAAATTTTGCAATACAAACGCAAAACGCATTTTGAATATGCTGGAGCCTGCGGAGGTTATATGGATATTTTTGGCTATCCCTTTTGCCGCGGACGCATATTCGATTATGTAGAAGAGGACAAAGGTCAATACGACAAACCTTGCAAAGTATTTTGGGCTACTGGCGCTTGCCTAATGGTTCGTCGTGTCGATTTTATCGATTACGGCGGCTTTGATCAAAACTTCTTTGCCCACCAAGAAGAAATAGACCTATGCTGGCGCATTCGTGCGCGTGGCAGAGAGGTGGCAGTGGTACCTAAATCGGCCGTATATCATTTAGGCGGTGGAACATTGTCCATGCAAGATGCCCGTAAAACCTACCTAAATTTCAGAAACAATCATTTCTTGCTGTACAAAAACTTGTCGTTCGGCAGGTGGATGGTGCTTGCTTTTATGCGCTTCTTTTTGGATTACCTGGCAGCCTTTATGTTTGTGGTAAAAGGTAAAGGAGCCGATGCCAAAGCCATTGTAAAGGCACGCATCGATTTCTTGCGCATGAAAAGCAAAATCAGACCCCTACGCAAAAAGAACATGGAACACACCATTTGCCCCAGTATTCCATTGGTGTTTCACGGGTCAATTCTCTTTCAATATCACTTCTTACGGAAACGTAAATTCTCTCAGTTGCGATTTGCTAGCAAAGACTGAGCATTCTGAATGGCCGCGTCGGTAATGGTAGTGCCGCTAAGCATTTTGGCAATAGCGGTGACGCGTTCCTCGTCGGTAAGCAAACGTACGTTGGTTAGAACGTCATCGCTTTCTTGTTTGTGTACAAAGTAGTGTTGATTGCCCAAGGCTGCTATTTGTGGCAGGTGGGTGATGCAGATAATTTGAGCCGATGTGCTCATTTTTTGTAGCATGCTGCCCATAAGCGATGCTGTTTCGCCCGATATACCCGTGTCAATTTCGTCAAAAATAAGGGTGGGCAATTGGGTAGCATTGGCCAATAGGTATTTGATGCAAAGCATAAAACGAGCAATCTCGCCGCCCGATGCAATCTTAGCTGCTGCTTGTGGAGTGGTGGTTTTGGTAGGTGCGTATAAAAACTCTGCCGCATCCTTGCCCATGGGCGATAGGATATTGAGTGTTTGCAATCCCACTTGAACCGTAGCATGTTGCATGCCCAATTGTTTCAATTGGTCTTCCAATACAGGTGCCATTTCTTGGGCTGCTTTTTGGCGAACAGCGTGCAGTTCTTGTGCCAGTTTTTCGGAAGTTGCCAATGCTTTGGCTTGCTCTTTCTGTAAGGTTGCAATTTGTTCGTCAGCTTGACTAATGTGTTGCAATTGTGCCTCTAGTTGGTTGCGCAAGTCAATCAGTTCTTCTACGGTAGTTACCTTGTGCTTTTGCAATAAGGTGTATAGCGTATCCAAACGTTCGCGATTGGCTTCTAGTTGAGCAGGATTGGCTTCGATGCGTTCGGCACCGTTGCTAATATCGCCTGCAATATCTTTTAGTTCAATGTACGAACTTTCCAAACGTTCGCTCCAGGCTTGGTATTCGGTAGAAAAACTAGCAATGCTGTTGCATTTGTGTGCCACCTCTTTTAGTTTGCTTACCAAGCCGTTTTCGTCTTGCAACAGCGCATCCATGTACAGCAAACTGTTCTTGATATCGTGCGCATGCTCCAATAACTCGTTGTCTGCCTCCAAGCTTTCCAATTCGCCAGCTTGCAATTTGGCTTTGTCCAATTGCTCAAATTGGTATTGCAAATAATCGTATTCTTCTTGTGCCTTAGCAGCCAATTGTTGGGTTTCTTCTAGTTGGCTGCTAATAGTTTTGTAGTATTGGTAAGCTTGTTGGTAATTTTGTAGCAAAGCCTCGTTTTGGGCATAGGTATCTACTACCTTTAGCTGAAACTTACCATCGCGCAATAGCAGGTTTTCGTGTTGCGAGTGGATGTCAATAAACAAGGCACTCAAGGTTTTTAGCACGCCTGCACTCACCGGTGAGTCATTCAAAAACTGCCTGGTCTTGCCCGAACGATACAATTCGCGGCGCAACACACATTCGTCGCTATAATCCAGGTCGTTCTCTTCAAAAAAAGAGGCCAATTGGTACGACTGAATCTGAAAAACGGCTTCAATAACGCATTTATCCTCGCCTTCGCTAATGTATTTGGCATCGGCACGCGCCCCTAATACCAGGTTTAGTGCACCCAATAAAATGGATTTACCCGCACCCGTTTCGCCTGTAATAACAGAGAAACCGTGGCTAAAGTCGAGGGTAATTTCCTTAATAAGGACAAAGTTCTTTATGTAAAGCGACTGAAGCATATTATTTTAGTGCATCCATGCGGTGTTGTAGGGTAGGAGCCAAATACGTCATAATCTCGTAGGCATTTTTTCTTTCGGCTGGGGTCGCTTTAGAGTAAATGTTGATGAGTTCGTCTAATTTGGTTTCTACAAATTCTCCTACAATAATGTTTGATGGACGTTCTTTGTAGATGTCTCTTAAGATGGTTAATTTTTCGTTTATTTTGGTGCGGCTCTTATCGGGCGATATACCCATTTCGTCCAGTCCCAATCGGTGGTAGGTGTACAAATACTCGCGATAGGGTTTTGCAATGTCGTCTACAATGCTGTTGATAAGGGCGTAGCGGTTTCGGCCGTCTTCAAAGGCTCGCCAACCTGTTGCACTGGTACTTTGCGCTTGGTTGACAATATCTTCGGCTTTTTTGTAAAAGGGAGTGCCGCCTAGCAAAGCAAATGAGTCGCTGTCGGTGCCAATGATGATGTAGGCATAAAATGCCAATATTTCGGTTAGGTTATTGCCAAAAGACGTTTCGTCAAACGTAAGCGCATCGCCTTCGTAATAAGAAAACTCTACTTTTTGGTCTTTAAAACTAAAGATAGGCGATTTGTAATTGCTGTTATATACAGGACGCGTAGATTGAACTTGCATTTCGCCAGCAAAACTATTGCCACTTTGGTTGCTAATAATGAGGTAAACGCTGCATTCAATGCGTTCTTCGGTAAGGTATTCGTAGTCGGTCCAACGGCGTTCGTTCATAAACTCGGTAATGGACTTTTCGAGCGACTCAAATACAGAACGGTTGGTTCCTTGTATTTGGTCGGCATTTACTGTTACCTTGCAATTGAGTTCTTGTGCCGAAAGGGTAGCACAAGCTATTATACCCAATAAGAACAGTATTATTTGTTTAGCCATTCGCATAAGTTTTCTACAATGTCGGATGCTACTGCTTGTTTGCTTTTAGCAGGGTAGTCCTTGGTTTGTCCGTTTTTGTCGATGATGGTAATTTGATTGTTGTCGTAACCAAAGCATGTGCCAGGGTTGTTTAGCGAGTTTAGCACAATAAAGTCAAGGTTTTTACGCGCCAACTTTTGGGCAGCATTGGCAGCTTCGTTGTCGGTTTCTAGTGCAAATCCCACCAATACTTGGTTTTCTTGTTTTGCTTTACCAAGGGCAGCAGCAATGTCTTGCGTGGGTTGAAGCTCTATGCACATACCGTTGTCGCCACGTTTAATTTTGCTATTGGCTTTGGTAATAGGGGTAAAATCGGCTACCGCTGCGCATAAAATAGCTGCGTCGGCATTTGGAAAGGCTTCTGTAGTATCCTGGTACATTTGAGCGGCCGATTCTACTGCAGTAACAGCAATGTTGGGGTGTTGGGCTTTTAGCTGTACAGGGCCCGATATAAGGGTTACTTTAGCTCCCATTTGTGCGCAAACTTCGGCAAGGGCATAGCCCATTTTGCCGCTCGAGTAGTTGCCAATAAAACGAACAGGGTCTATTTTTTCGTAAGTTGGACCTGCAGTAATTAAGATGTTTTTGCCTGCTAAAGCTTGGCTACTTTGTAGCTGATCGGCTACAAATTGAGCAATGACTTCTGGTTCTGCCATGCGTCCTTTCCCCTCCAAACCACTGGCTAAAAAGCCACTAGCAGGCTCTATAAATTGTACACCACGACCTCGCAAGGTAGCTAGGTTCTCTTGCGTAGCAACGTGTGCGTACATGTCCAAATCCATGGCAGGAGCCGCAAAAATAGGGCATCGAGCCGAAAGATAGGTGGTGGTAAGCAAATTGTCGGCCATGCCGTGCGCCATTTTGGCCAAGGTGTTGGCGGTGGCAGGAGCAATGATGTACGCATCTGCCCACAAACCCAACGATACATGGCTGTTCCATCTGCCATCGGTAGGATCAAAAAAGTCTACCAAGACAGGGTTGCGCGAAAGGGTAGCCAAGGTAAGAGGCGTGATAAATTCTTTGGCCTTTTCGGTCATTATCACTTTTACTTCGGCACCACGTTTCACCAACTCACGTACCAAGATAGCCGTTTTGTAAGCGGCAATACCTCCGGTTACACCTACTATGATGTGCTTACCTTGCAACCTTATTTAATTTTAGCAGGATTGCGGAAATAGGTTTTGTCTTCGATATACTCTTGTGTAGCCAACAAAACAGGTTTTGGCAAACGTTCGTAGTATTTCGAAATTTCGGTTTGTTCGCGGTTGTCAAATACTTCTGCTTCCAAGTTATCTACAGCATTTCCAGAAAATTCTTCCAATTTGCGTTTCAATTCGTCTTTGATTTCAACGCTAATTTGGTTAGCACGTTTGCCAATGATGGCAACAGTTTCGTACACATTTTCGGTGTTTTCGCACAAGCTGTTTACATCGCGTGTGATGGTGTTGATAGGTGCGTTCGATTTCTTGTAATCCATAATGTTATTTAATAGAGTTTTCAATTATTTTTTGCAAATGTTCCGCCATTTTTTCTACTTCTTTCAGGTGTTTGCTATCCGGATGCTCTTGTATAAAATAGTAGCATTCGTCTCGCGCATCTTCCGAGCGATCTAGCAACTTTTCTTGTACACTCTTAATGGCTTCGTGGTATTTTGATTTTACAATGATAAAAGCCAACTCGTCAATGTAGGTAGAGTTGGGATAATCATTCATGGCATTTTGAGCCGTTATGATAGCAGCACGATAGTTGTTGCCCCTGTAATCGCCCAAATTGTAATACAATTTAGCATTCAAGTATTCGCGTTCTGCTAATTTGTCGTATAGTTCTGCTTGGCATTTGCGTGCACTATCTGCTTGGCTATGGTAGGGAAATTGCTCTATAAACAGCTGGAAGTGCTCAATAGACTTCATGGTTGGACGTTGGTCCAATTCTGGTTCGGGCGATTCCATGTACTCCGAATAAGCCAACATAAACAAACACTCGGGGTAATTCTTTCCACGCAAGTAGGTGTTTACATAGGTTTGGTAATAGTGTGCCGATGCAACGTAATCTTTGCGTTTAAAATAGCTGGTCGATAGGAGATACAGTATGTTTTCTGCCTTTTCGGTACCTTTGTATTGGCTCGATATATCTTCTAAAAGGCGAATGGTTTTTTTGTAGTCTCCTTTTTCAAAATATTCTACAGCACCTTTGTATTTCAATTCGCCGTCTTTACTTTTAAGAAGCTGATTGTAATACTTATCGGCCATAGTGGGCATGCATAGGCTCCACATCACCACGGTTGCTATAAAAATAAGTGCTTTTCTCATCAAGGTAGCAAAGGTAATAAAAAAATATGAACTTTGCGAATGCTTATTTCCATTTGTAAGCAGATTTGGGGGCAAACCTGCGTTTGATGTGCAGAAATAAGTTAATAAGTGGTAAAAGGATATCCAAAAGCGTTACGCCAAAGTAAAATTTCTTTTCGCCCAACAGTTTGCCAGTAGCGTTGATAACGCTCACTTGTGCTATGTTACGCAACAAGAAAGCCAATGCAGCAAGGGCTATGCCGTAAGGATAACTCATGCAGGCAACAGCAATAAGCGATGCGTAAAATCCCAATCGAGAAAGTAACTCAATGCCAATAAAACATTTGTTGCTAAAGCGATAGTAACCAGAGGTGGATAAATGGCGCGATTTCTGCAAGCACCATTGTTCAAACGTTTCTTTTGGGTTGGAAATGGTAACCGAATCGGCATGAAACTCAATGCGAGTGTTGCCTTTTTGGCTGTTTTCGTTTACAAACAAATCATCGTCGCCCGATTGTAAATTTAAATGTTTGGTAAAACCTGTTGTTTGCTGAAAGAAACTTTGACGGTAACCCATGTTTCTGCCAACACCCATATAGGCGCGTTTGCCCAATCCTAGGTTCAGGTATTGCATCCCAATGGTAAGGGTATCAAAACGGATCAAAAAGTTGAGGAAACCTTTGCGGTATTCGTATGCTCCATAACCCAATACCATTTGTGTGGTAGGAGTAAAATTGCGCACCATAAGTTGCAACCAGTCTTTGCTTCTGGGGTAACAGTCGGCATCGGTAAATAGCAATACCTCGTGCGATGCCGATTTGATTCCCAAGGTAACCGCCATTTTTTTAGAGTCAATAAACTTGGCTCTGTCGGGGATAAACGTGCTTTTTAGGTGTTTGTAGCGATAGCTTAACAATTTAAGCAAATCTTCGGTATCGTCAAACGAACGGTCGTTTACCACAATTACCTCGTATTCGGGATAATCTTGCTCCAATACTATTGGAAGGTATTTCTCTAGGTTGATGCTTTCGTTACGCGCACAAATAATAACCGATACGGGTGGAAATTCGGTGTTGTATTCAACTTTCCCTTTGCGAATTTTTCGTTTGTACCTGAAAATGCGGGTAAAATAACCCAAATAGTAAATCCATTGAATTAGTAAACACACCACCAAACCAATGGTAACAACCTGTACGGCAAGGCTACCTAACCAAATTTCTTGTAAAGTATTCCAAATGTGTAAAAGATAGGTGTTCATGCGGGTTTATTCAATCGAATCCGAAAAATAGGCTTTGGGTAATTGACGCAAATTGTACATGGAACTCATTACTTCGCCATAGGCACCAGCAGAACGCAAGGCAATGAAATCGCCACGTTTTACTTCGTTGAGTTCTACGTTTTTGCCAAATACGTCCGACGATTCGCAAATAGGACCAACTACGTCGTAGGTAGCTATAGGAAGATTGCTGCTTAGGTTTTCAATGCGGTGGTAAGCGTCGTACATGGCAGGACGAATTAGTTCGGTCATACCGGCATCTAGGATGGCAAATTTCTTTACTTCGCCTTCTTTTACGTACAATACGCGGCTAATAAGGCTACCACATTGACCTACTACTGCACGGCCCAATTCAAAGTGAAGTGCTTGGCCTTCTCTGCGTTCTACCAATTGGTGGAATACGGCAAAATAGTTAGCAAAGTCTGGAATGTTAATGTGGTTAGGGTGGTGGTAATCAATGCCCAAACCGCCGCCAAAGTTCATGTTAGCAAAAGTAAAACCTTGCGCTTCTAAATCGCTTTGCAGTTCGTTTACTTTGATACACAAATCTTTAAATGCCGACATGTCAGTAATTTGCGACCCAATGTGGAAATGCAAACCAATCACCTCAATGTTGGCAAGGGTTTGTGCTTCTTTTAGAACATCGGCAATTTGGCTAAGGTTGATGCCAAATTTATTTTCCGATAAACCCGTAGTAATTTTAGCATGGGTATGTGCATCTACGTTAGGGTTGACACGGAATTCAACGCGTGCCGTTTTGTTTTGTGCAGCAGCCAATTCGTTGATGATGTGCAATTCGGCCAATGATTCTACGTTGAAACAGAAAATATCGGCTTTTAGTGCCAAGTTGATTTCCCAATCGGCCTTACCTACACCAGCAAATACAATTTTATTGGCAGGAAAACCCGCGTCAAGTGCCGCTTGAACTTCGCCACCGCTTACGCAGTCTGCTCCAAAACCATAGCTAGCAATTTCTTGCAAAATGCGAGGGTTGGCATTGGCTTTAATGGCGTAGTGTTGACAAAAATTATACTTGTCAGTTTCATTTTTAATGGCCTCTAGTGTCTTTTTAAGTAGGGTCATATCGTAAAAATAGAATGGAGTTTGCACCCCATTCCATTTATCAATCGGAAAGTTTCCTTTCATATAATCTTAGTTGAATAAGTTTTGGCTAAGTGCGTTAAGCGCACGTTGTTTGTTGTCGGCTTGGATAAGGAACGATACGTTAAAGTTACTACCACCGTAAGAAATCATTCTAATTGGAATGTCTTTTAGTGCGTTCACAATTTGTGCTTGGAAACCAACGTTCTCGCTGTTCATGTCGCCTACCACACAAATAATAACCATGTCTTTTTCTACCGTAACGGTGCCAAAGGTTTTTAGCTCGTTTACAATTTCGTCCAAGTGTTTGGTATTGTCGATGGTAACCGATACACCTACTTCCGATGTGGTAACCATATCGATAGAGGTTTTGTGGTTAGCGAAGCATTCAAACACTTTGCTCAAGAAACCATGTGCCAAAAGCATTCTGCCCGATTTAATTTTGATGGCTGTAATGTTGTCTTTCGCAGCAACGGCCTCAATTTTATGAGGGGTAAGCTCGGTCGAAATGATGGTACCAGGAGCTTGAGGATCCATGGTGTTCAACAAGCGAACTGGAATGTTCTCTAATTTAGCGGGTAAAATACAAGTTGGGTGCAAAATTTTAGCACCAAAGTATGCCAATTCGGCCGCTTCTTCAAAGTGCAATTTAGCCACAGGTTTGGTATTTTCTACAAAACGAGGGTCGTTGTTGTGCATGCCGTCAATGTCAGTCCAAATTTGAATTTCGCTTGCTTTTACAGCAGCACCCACCAACGATGCGGTATAATCGCTACCACCACGTTGTAGGTTGTCAATTTCGTTGTATGCGTTGCGGCAAATAAAACCTTGTGTAATGTAAATTTCGGTATCGGTAGGCAATTTTGCCAACTCCTTATTTAAGTGTTCGCGAATATAAGCTGTGTCAGGTTCGTTGTTTTTGTCAATGCGCATGTAATCCAAGGCAGGAAGCAATACCGATTTACGGCGAAGCTGTTGCAGGTATAGGGTTACCATAGCGGTCGACATCAATT
>JAZRBL010000031.1:0-8230 GCA_045635045.1 Candidatus Enterocola sp.
TTATCCTTTTTTTTATGCTAGCATCGCAAGGCTTATTCCAAGCCAAGCGATTTTTTAACTGCCAATACTTTTTCTTCGGCAGCAGCATTTACTGCTTCGTACTCATCGGCACTAGCCAAAGGCAATTTCACCTCAATATAGAACTTAATTTTAGGCTCGGTTCCCGAAGGACGTACCGATACCTTGGTTCCATCTTGTGTAAAGTATTGCAATACGTTAGCTGTTTCTGGCATTTCCAATTCGCTAGTTTGACCTGCCAACAAGTCAATTTGACGAAGTGTACCATAATCTTTAATGATAGTAACAGGTGAACCAGCCAAATCTTTAGGAGGATTGCTACGGAAACGAGTCATCATTTCTTTGATTTCTTCGGCACCGCTCTTGCCTTTTTTCACTACCGAAATACCTTTTTCTTTCGAGAAACCAAATTTAACGTAAATCTCTTGAATCAAATCGTACAAGGTTTTGCCGTTATCTTTAGCCCAAGCAGCAACTTCTGCAATCAACACGCAAGCCGACACAGCGTCTTTGTCACGAACAAAGTCTTCTGCCAAGAAACCGTAGCTTTCTTCGCCACCGCCAATGTATTGCATTTTGCCTTCATTCTCGCGCATAACAGCTGCAATCCATTTAAAGCCAGTGTAGCAATCAAAGTAAGGCACATTGAATTTACGTGCAATTGACGCAATCATTTCGGTAGTTACAATGGTTTTAACAATGTATTCTTTACCTTTTAGTTTGCCCAATTCCGACCAACGGGTTAGCAAATAGTAAATGAACAACATAGCGGTTTGGTTGCCATTTACCAAAATCCATTCGCCCTTGTTATTTTTAATAGCAATACCCAAACGGTCAGCATCAGGGTCCGATGCCATTACCATATCAGCGTCCACTGATTTTGCTTTTTCTACAGCCATAGCCAATGCCGCTGGTTCTTCTGGGTTAGGCGATACAACGGTTGGGAAATCGCCGGTCAATACGTTTTGCTCAGGAACATCCACAATGTTTTCAAAACCGTACATTTTCAACGCACGTGGAATAAGGGTTGCCCCTGTACCGTGAATAGGGGTGTAAACAATTTTCATATCCTTGTTACGACGAATCGAATCGGGCGACAAGGTCAATTTGCTAATTTTTTCCAAGAAAACGCTGTCTACATTTTCGCCAATCATTTCAATCAACTCAGGGTTACCCGTAAACTTAACATCGTCTACCGATTTAATTTTGTTTACTTCCGAAATGATATTGGTATCGTGAGGAGCAATTACTTGCGCACCATCTGCCCAATAAGCTTTGTAACCATTGTATTCTTTAGGGTTGTGCGATGCAGTTACCACAATACCGCTTTGGCAACCCAAATGACGAATAGCAAACGAAATTTCGGGAGTAGGACGCAAATCTTCAAACAAGTATACTTTAATACCGTTAGCAGAGAAGATATTAGCAGCAGTTTCGGCAAACAAACGGCTGTTGTTACGACAGTCGTGACCCACTACTACACTAATAGATTGTCCAGCAAATTCTTTTTTCAAGTAGTTACTCAAACCTTGAGTAGCCGAACCTACTGTATAAATATTCATACGATTCGAGCCCACGCCCATAATTCCACGCAAGCCACCAGTGCCAAATTCTAAGTCTTTGTAGAAGGATTCGATCAACTCGGTGGTGTCGGCATTATCCATCAATGCTTTTACAGCAGCCTTGGTTTCAGCATCATAATTACCATCCAACCAAAGTTGAGCTTTCTTTTTTACATCATCAAGTAAATTATTTTCCATATCTGTAATTTTAATTTACGACAAATGTACGGTTATTTTTTCAATCTTCCATTAGCACGCTTATATTTTTATCTTATTCGTTCTTATTTTCCAAAAATATCATGTAATTTTGCAAAAATTGATTCTAAAATGAAACATATTCTAAGAAGCGCACAAAGCACAGAAGGACGCCGCATGGCAGGGGCCAGAGCCCTTTGGGTAGCCAACGGCATGAAACGCGAACAAATGGGTAAACCCATCATTGCCATTGTCAATTCGTTTACTCAATTTGTACCCGGACACGTGCATTTACACCAAATAGGACAAGAAATCAAACAAGAAATAGAAAAGCTAGGTTGTTTTGCTGCCGAATTCAACACCATCGCCATCGACGATGGCATCGCTATGGGTCACGACGGTATGTTGTATTCACTTCCTAGCCGCGATATCATTGCCGACAGTGTCGAATACATGGTCAATGCCCACAAAGCCGACGCCATGATCTGCATTAGTAACTGCGACAAAATCACCCCAGGCATGCTTATGGCCTCTATGCGCCTTAACATCCCTACTATTTTTGTATCGGGTGGCCCTATGGAAGCAGGCAACTGGAAAAACAGACACGTCGATTTAATTGACGCTATGGTACAATCGGCCGATAGCAGCGTATCCGATGCCGACGTGGCCGATTTAGAACGTTCTGCTTGTCCATCGTGCGGTTGCTGCTCGGGCATGTTTACCGCCAACTCCATGAACTGCTTAAACGAAGCATTGGGTATGGCACTCCCTGGCAACGGAACCGTGCTTTCTACCCACCAAGTACGCAAAGAATTGTTCATGCAGGCAGCACAAAAAATTGTCGAAAATGCCTATAAATACTACCGCGATGGCGACGACAGCATTCTACCCCGTAGCATTGCTACCCGCGAAGCTTTCTTAAACGCTATGACGCTCGATATTGCCATGGGCGGTTCTACCAACACCGTACTTCACTTGTTGGCCATTGCCCAAGAAGCCGGCGTTAACTTTACCATGGACGACATCGATGCCCTATCGCGCAAAACCCCATGCCTATGCAAAGTCGCCCCTAACACCCAAAAATACCACGTACAAGACGTCAACCGTGCAGGCGGTATTTTGGGCATCATGGAATGCTTGGCCAACGGTGGTTTAATCAATACCCAAGTAAAACGCGCCGATGGTCTAACCCTAGCACAAGCCATCCAGCAATACAGCATTACCAACGGCGACCCATCAGCGGCTGCCCTTAACCTATACACCGCAGCTCCTGCCAACCGTTTTAACCTTGTATTGGGTTCGCAAAACAGCCGCTTCGAAAGCCTTGATACCGACCGCGAGCAAGGTTGCATTCGCAATATCGAGAACGCATACACCAAAGACGGTGGTTTGGCCGTTTTAAAAGGCAACTTAGCCCTAGACGGTTGCGTTATTAAAACCGCAGGTGTAGACGAAAGCATTTGGCATTTTGAAGGCAAAGCTGTTGTCTTTACCTCGCAAGAAGCAGCCTGCGAAGGCATCCTAGGCGGCAAAGTACAAGCCGGCGACGTGGTGCTTATTACCCACGAAGGTCCTAAAGGTGGTCCTGGCATGCAAGAAATGCTTTACCCCACCTCTTACATCAAATCCATGCACTTGGGCAAACAATGCGCCCTTATTACCGACGGCCGTTTCTCTGGTGGCACATCGGGGTTGAGCATTGGTCACGTATCGCCCGAAGCAGCCGCAGGCGGCAACATTGGTCTTATTCAAGACGGCGACATCATCGTAATTGACATTCCAAGCCGTAGCATCAACATCCAAGTGAGCGACGAAGAATTGGCCACCCGCCGTGCAGCCGAAATGGCACGTGGCAAAGCAGCCTTTACTCCTAAAGATCGCAACCGCGTTATCTCAAAATCGCTAAAAGCATACGCTTCGTTGGTAAGTTCGGCCGACAAAGGAGCCATTCGTTTAATCGACTAAAAAAACACATTATGAAACAAAATATAACAGGCGCACAAGCATTGATGGAATCGCTGCTCCACGAAGGGGTTGACACCATTTTTGGTTATCCCGGCGGGGCCATCATTCCCGTATTCGATGCCATGTACGACTACGCCGATAAACTGCATTACGTTCTAACTCGCCACGAGCAAGGCGCAACGCATGCCGCACAAGGCTATGCCCGTGCTTCTGGCAAAGTGGGCGTTTGCATTGTAACCAGTGGTCCTGGCGCTACCAATACCATTACCGGTATTGGCGATGCCCTTATGGACAGCACCCCTATGGTGGTTATCACAGGCCAAGTAGGCAAATCGCTATTGGGTACCGATGCTTTCCAAGAAATTGACTTGGTGGGCATTACCCAACCCATTACCAAATGGAGTTATCAAATTCGCGACGAAAAAGAAATTCCATGGGCCGTAGCACGCGCCTTTTACATTGCTAAAAGTGGCAGACCAGGCCCCGTTGTACTCGACTTTGCCAAAAATGCACAAGTTGCCAAATTCGATTACGAACCCGCTACCTGCAACTTTATTCGTAGCTACTTGCCCAATCATCCGCTCGATAAAGAAGCCGTAGCCAAAGCCGCCAACCTAATCAACCAAGCCAAAAAACCTTTGGCATTGGTAGGACACGGCGTTACCATTGGTCAAGCAGAAGATGAATTAAAAGCCTTTTTAGACAAAGCAGACATTCCTGCTGCTTGGACATTGCTAGGTGAATCGGCCATGCCTACCTCGTACCGCCTTAACAAAGGTATGTTGGGTATGCACGGCAACATAGGTCCCAACATCAAAACCAACGAATGCGATTTGCTCATTGCCATTGGTATGCGCTTTGACGACCGCATCACAGGCGACCTTAATGCCTACGCCAAACAAGCCAAAGTCATTCATTTCGATATTGATGTGGCTGAAATTGACAAAAACGTTAAAACAGACGTAGCCGTATTGGGCAATGTAAAAAATACCCTTCCCGCCGTTACCGCACTACTAGAAACAAACCAACATACCGAGTGGATTGATTCGTTCCAAGAATACGAAACCCTCGAAATGGAAAAAGTAATTCGTCACGAGCTCAATCCTCCTGCAGGAAGCCCCATTACCATGGGCGAGGTAGTACGCAAAGTATCGGACGCCACCCATCGCAAAGCCATTTTGGTTACCGACGTAGGTCAAAACCAAATGGAAGCCGTACGTTACTTCCAATTTGACGAAAAACGCAGCGTTGTTACCTCTGGCGGTGCTGGTACCATGGGATTTGGTATTCCTGCCGCTATTGGCGCTAAAATAGCCCAACCCAACCGTACCGTGTGCCTTTTCTGTGGCGACGGTGGTTTTCAAATGACCATGCAAGAATTGGGTACCATTATTCAAGAAGGCATAGACGTTAAAATCATTCTGATGAACAACAACTACCTAGGAATGGTGCGCCAATGGCAAGAACTCTTTTTCAACCAACGTTACTCATCTACCCCCATGGTGAATCCCGATTTTGTAGCCATTGCCAATGCCTACAACATTCCCACACGCGTGGTTAACCAACGCGAAGAATTGGACGAAGCCATTGCAGAGATGATTAGCAGCACCAATAGCTACCTATTGGTAGTAAACGTACAAGAAAAAAGTTTGGTATACCCCATGACACCCGCAGGCGGTGCCGTTACCACCATTCTTTTAAACGAAAACAACAAATAAGGTACCTATTATGGAAGAAAAGACCATTTATACCATTACCATTTTTTCGGAAAACAACCCCGGTTTGCTCAACCAAATTACCACGGTATTTACCCGTCGACAAATCAATATCGAAACCCTTTCGGTATCACCATCGGCCTTAAAAGGTATCCACAAGTTTACCATTACCGTACAAACCGACAAATCCACCATCGAGAAAGTAGTAAAACAAATTGACAAACGCGTTGACATTCTAAAAGCTTACTACAACTGCGATAGCGAATTGGTATACCAAGAAATTGCCCTCTATAAGTTAGCAACCGACAAAGTGCTTTCGTTGGGCGGTATAGAGCCCCTTATTCGCAAATACAACGCTCGCGTACTAGAAATCCTAGACAACTGCGTCGTACTAGAAAAAACAGGTTTGTACGAAGAGACCCAAGAAATGTTTAACGAACTAGCTAGCACCATTGGCGTGTTGCAATTTATCCGTTCGGGTAGAGTCGCCATTACACGCGGTCGTATTGAACGTTTAAGCGACATGTTAGCTAGCATAGAAAAACGCCGTCAAGAAGAACAATTATGATTCAGCACGCATATCAAGAAACCTACGACATCCTACCACACGACGTAGATTTTACCAAATACATCAAACCTTCACAAGTACTTGCTCGTTTGCTTACTTCGGCAGGAATTGATAGCGAGTCTAAAAACGGAGGGGTTGATTTTCTGCACAAAAAAGGATTCACATGGGTATTATCGCGCATGGCCTTCGAATTTGAAAAACAACCCTATTTGTTCGATACCGTTCATTCACAAACATGGGTCGAAGCCAATAACAAACTCATCAACACCCGTAGCTTTTTGGTAAGCTATCCCAACGGCGATGTAGCCATCCGTGCCACATCTTATTGGTCGATGATCGATATGAATACCCGCAAAGTAGTTAACCTAGAAAACAATCCTTTGCTAGCCAACTACCCCATTAATCCTACCTCGGCAGGGTTAGAAGCCCCTGCACGCGTAGCAGACGTAAAAGAAGGCCAAGAATTCCAACACACCATTGCCTATAACGACATGGATTACAACCTACACGCTAACAGCGTTCGTTACCTGCAATGGGCATTGGATACCTACCCTATGCAACAATTTGCCGACAAGCAAATTAAACGCGTAGACATCAATTATCAACATGAAATTGGCTACGGTGTTACCGTAAAACTGCTAAAACAAGAAAACGATAACGAGCACCTTATTGCCATCAAAAGTCCAGAAGGCGTTACCCTTTGCAAAATTAAATTGCTCTGGGCCAACAAAGCAGAATAAAAAATAGTGCAAAGACAAAAAAAAATGATAACTTTGCAGTTCGTTAAAAGAATCGACTAAACAACTAAACAACTAAACAACTAAACAATAACTTTATGGCACAAATGAATTTTGGCGGCGTAATTGAAAACGTAGTTACCCGCGAAGAATTTCCATTGGAAAAAGCACGCGAAGTGCTTAAAAACGAAACCATCGCTGTTATTGGTTACGGTGTACAAGGTCCTGGCCAATCACTAAACCTACGCGACAACGGTTTCAATGTAATCGTAGGCCAACGTAAAGGTGGCAAAACTTGGGACAAAGCCGTTGCAGACGGTTGGATTCCTGGCGAAACCCTATTCGACATCGAAGAAGCTTGCCAACGTGGCACCATCATTCAATACTTACTATCTGACGCTGCTCAAATTGAAGTATGGCCAGTAGTAAAACGCAACCTAACCCCAGGTAAAACCTTGTATTTCTCTCACGGTTTTGCTATCACTTGGAACGACCGCACCGGTATCGTACCTCCAAAAGACGTAGACGTTGTATTGGTTGCTCCTAAAGGTTCAGGTACTTCGCTTCGTAGAATGTTCTTGCAAGGACGTGGTTTGAACTCTTCTTACGCTATCTACCAAGACGCTTCTGGTCACGCATTCGACACCGTAGTAGCATTGGGTATTGGTGTAGGTTCAGGTTACTTGTTCGAAACCACCTTTATGAAAGAAGCTACCTCAGACCTTACCGGCGAACGTGGTTCGTTAATGGGTGCAATTCAAGGCCTTTTATTGGCGCAATACGAAGTTTTGCGCGAAAACGGTCACGAACCTTCAGAAGCATTCAACGAAACCGTAGAAGAGCTTACACAATCGCTTATGCCATTGTTTGCAGAAAACGGTATGGACTGGATGTACGCTAACTGCTCTACCACCGCACAACGTGGTGCACTAGACTGGATGGGACCTTTCCACGACGCCATCAAACCTGTAATGTACCAACTATACGAAAGCGTTAAAACCGGTAACGAAGCTCAAATTTCTATCGATGCCAACTCTAAACCAGACTACCGCGTTGGTCTAGAAGAAGAGCTAAAAGCCCTACGCGAAAGCGAAATGTGGCAAGCTGGTGCAGTAGTACGTAAACTACGTCCCGAAAACAACTAATCTAATCAACACGCAATAAAAAACCTGCAAGTTCCCTTGCAGGTTTTTTTGTGCCCATATATCCATAAATCGCTTCGCTAAGCTCTGGTGATGCGTTGATGCGATTTACCCCGTAGGGGTTATACTAATTTGTAACCCCGTGTTAAGGTCGTTTACGACCGTAACGCGGGGAACCTATAATAACAAAAAAAGACCCTGAGGAAAAACCTCAAGGTCTTCTGAAAAATGGCGGCTACCTACTCTACCACAAACGCAGTACCATCGGCGCTACCGGGCTTAACTTCTCTGTTCGGAATGGGAAGAGGTGGAACCCCGGCGCCATAAC
>JAZRBL010000032.1:0-4339 GCA_045635045.1 Candidatus Enterocola sp.
TGCTACAGCCATTGCCTCGTTGTTTGCTGTGGGCTACATTGCTAAATTGGTGTGGGTAAGTATTTTATTTGTGGGCATTTTTGTGAAACCCGAAGCCATATCGTGGATGATTAGCAAACTGTTCTCTATTAAATGGCTTAAAAAGTGGAAATTAAAAGCCTTTAGAACAGCGGTCGATATCAAGGCTTGTTCTAAAGAAATGCGTCATAAACCTTGGCATTTTTGGTTAAACAACATTTTGTTGAGTTTGCTACTTTGGGTAAGTCGTTTTTTAATTGTCAATGCGCTTATCTTGGCCTTTGTACACGGCGATACCGTATTGAGTTATTTTGACCACGTGGTAGTGATGTTGCGTCAGGCCATTGTGATGGTGGTAATGATGATTGCTCCAACCCCTGGTGGTAGTGGTTTTATTGAAGTGATGTTTGAGTCTTATTTGGGCGATTATATACCCAAGGGCATGGCGCTGTTGCTCATTGTAATGATATGGCGCTTGCTTACTTACTACAACTACCTAATTATTGGTGCCATCATCACACCCCGTTGGTTGGCCAAACATTTTCCACGTAAAAAAGACAAAGATCAAAAGCAAGAGGCATGATTCCTCATCCCATTGATACCGATGTTGAGGCACAGTTTGCCTTGTGTGGCGATGTAAAAGCAGGTTTTCCGTCGCCTGCCGAAGGTATTGCCGAAAATTTGGACTTGATTAAACTATTGGTACGTCACAAGGCATCAACGTTCTTTTTTAGGGTAAGCGGCGTGTCGATGGTTGACGCCGGTATGGACGAAGGCGATATCATCATTGTAGACAGAAGTTTGTCGCCTTACAACGGATGCAAGGCCGTTTGCTACATAGATGGAGAATACACCGTAAAGCAAGTAGAAATAGCCGACAAGCAGGTTCGTTTGCTTCCTGCCAATAATCAAAATTCTTCTTATCAGCCCATTGTGGTTACGCCCGATAATCAGTTCTCTATTTGGGGAATTGTAACCTACGTTATAAAGAAGGTGTAATGTCGCTTGTCGTCTCACCGATTCGTCAATAATATGTTCGCTCTGGCAGATTGTAACAACTTTTTTGTTTCGTGCGAGCGGGTTTTTAGGCCCGATTTGAACGGACGCCCCGTTATTGTATTGTCCAATAACGATGGGTGTGCTGTGGCGCGTAGTAACGAGGCAAAAGCCTTGGGCATAAAGATGGGCGACCCTTTGTTTAAGATACGCCATTTGGTGCAAAAACACGGTGTGACGGTCTTTTCGGGCAATATGGCGCTCTATGGCGATATGTCTAGGCGGGTACGGTTAACCTTGCAAGAATTCTCGCCCTTGGTAGAGGTGTATTCTATAGACGAGGCCTTTTTAGATTTGCGAGGGTTGCTCATTGACGATTACGATGCTTATGCTAAAGAAATTTCGGAGCGATGCTATCGGTATACTTCTATTCCGGTTTCGGTGGGCATAGCGCCTACCAAAACTTTGGCAAAGATTGCTTCTAAACTTTGCAAACAATACCCTAAATTAAACGGAGGTTGTTACATGCACCGACCCGAAGACATCGAGAAAGTGTTGCGTAAATTTCCCATTGGCGATGTGTGGGGAATAGGAAGGCAATCTACCCAAAAATTGCTGCAAATAGGGGTGGGAACGGCCTATGCTTTTACACAACTGCCCGAAAGCAAGGTGCGTCAAATGATGGGTATAAACGGCGTACGTGTGTGGTTAGAATTAAGAGGAGTGCCGGCTGTGGTGTTTGAAGATACCCCCGAAGTACGCAAGTCCATTTGTGTTTCGCGTAGTTTTGCCTCCGAACTATACGATTGTGCTGCATTGAGTGAACAAATAGCCAATTTTGCCTTAAAAGGAACCGAAAAGTTACGTGCGCAAGGCTCGCTTTGTGCCGAAATGACGGTTTTTGCTTATACCAACCGATTTAAAGAAGACCAACCCCAAACCATGGGCAGTAATTTGGTATGTTTTGCTACACCTAGTAACGATCAGCGCACTCTAGTGGCTGCAGCTGTGAGCGCAGCAAAAGATTTATTTTGCGTGGGGTATGGTTATAAAAAAGCAGGGGTGGTGTTTAATAAACTGCAAGATGCATCGCACACCATGTATTCGTTGTTTGATGATGCCCAAGAGCGTCAAAAGCAGCAACGGTTATCGGTGGCAATGGATGCCATTCGTAATGCATATGGAAAGAATGCTTTAACCCTAGCTTCGCAAGGAACAGCCGAAGAATACTCCTTATCAGACAATCAATCTCCTCATTATACTACATCGTGGAGTGATTTGCCCAAAGTAAGTATTAAATAGTCGACAAGCGACGATTGTCGATTAGAACGTAAAGCTAAGCGATACACGAACACCGTTTGCGCATACATTGGGACGATCCAAGTAGTTGATACGTCTTACGTAGTCTACACGCAATACGCGCAAAATGTTGTCGATACCCACGCTAAATTCCATATAGGGTTCGTACAGACGAGCAGGGTCAAAGGTGCCTGTTCCGGTGGGGAATTTAAGCAATGTATTGTCGAATGCAGGGTTGTTCTTGTCTGACAAATATCCCCAATAGCATTTAAAGCCAAATACCTCGCGCAATTGTAACTTTTTAACCCCAGGAATTAGGTTGAACAAAAGTCCGTTGGTAGAGATGCCAAGGTCGATAGATGCATATTGGTCGCACACAAACTCCAATGGGTTAACTTGGCTGAACGATTCGGCCATAACGGTGTAGGAGGTGTTTGCGTTGGGGCTAAATAGATAAGGATAAGCTACGTTGCCGGTCCAGATTTTACCTGCTTTTAGGGTAAGGTCAATGCGGCCAAATGCCGATATGAAATAGCGTTGGCTGTATTTTAATTCGGTGGTTTGGTAACCGTAGTTGGTACCCAAAATGTCTTTGAAACTAGCTCTGTGGGTTAGTTCAAATACAGGGTGGGGGTTCTTTAAGTTGAAACGGTAAATACGACCTTGTACAAACTTTTCTTTAGGAGCGTAACGCAAGGTAACACCCACCTCATTATTCATTAGGTGGTCAAATGTATTTCCGGTTCCTGCTTCGGTAAAGCGGATACTATCGGTAGGCAATTGGGTTTCCGATTTAATCCATGGATTTACCGAGAAACCACTCATATCCTCGTAGGTGTACTGCATTTTTAGCTGTTTGTAGTACATCATGTTATAGATAGCCATACGTTTAATAGAGTAGGCCCAGTTGTCGGTAGGAGAACCTACTGGATTTTCACCCAAGGTACGGATATCGTCGGTATAATTGATGGCAATAGAGTTGACGGGATACTCGCGTGCGTGGTAACTTTTTTGGTTAAATGAGTATTCAAAATCCAAACCGTATTTCATTCTATGGTCGTGGAAACCGTATGCCATGTAACCTTTAGCAAAGAAATTAGGCGATAGGTTGGCGGTGGTTTCGCCCCCTACACGCAAACGGAAACCTTCTACGGTGCTACCACTAAACATGGTGTAGATAGGACCTACGTCAAAATAGCTAGGATCGCCTGTGCGCAAATAACCTTTAATTAGTAACTCGCCAATAAACAATACGCCTTTTACAAAGGGGTTCTTTTGCAGCTTGTCGAGTGTGCTACTTACTTGGCTTTGGGCCAATTGTACGCTATCGGTTCGGTAGGCCTGCCAGTGGGTGCTGTCTTGCTTTTTAGCATCTTTAAGCACCATTTCGGTACCTGCAAAACTTTTTAATATGGAGTCGTTGGGCAAGTTAAAT
Source organism: Candidatus Enterocola sp. (assembly GCA_045635045.1). Lineage (GTDB taxonomy): Bacteria > Bacteroidota > Bacteroidia > Bacteroidales > Paludibacteraceae > Enterocola. Next base: position 3,749 of record JAZRBL010000032.1, read on the forward strand.
TCGTAATCTTTAAAGGTACGGTTGCGTTGTGCGTAAAATCCTTTGGTACCTTTTACCAAGTAGAACTCGGCGGTTAATTGGTCGTCTTGCAACTCCATAATGCCGTTATCGTTCATTTGGAACGATTGTTCTAGGTGGAAACCTTCCAAGTAGTTGATGTTGGTATTTTGAGGAATGTCCAAACTTACGTGTTTGATGGCAAGGGTAGAGTCGTCGACGGTAATGTAACCCATAAACCCAAAGAACGACGAGTTGAAGGGGGTAAACCCTAGGTTGATGTATTTTTGGCCATCTACCTGAATGGTATCTTTAATAAAGAACTTGTAAAAATCGGTAGCGATGGGCGATAGGGGGCCTACAAAAGGTTTAAAGGCAATGTTGATGTTGCTGTTGTAAATATCAATATCTTTAAACATTTCGTCCATGTAGGTGGTAAGCCATCCTTCGGCAAAAAGCTGGTCGTCGATACCTTTTTCTTGTCTGCCGGTTACAATTTGTTTTTTAGTAGAAGGCGATTTGCGGTAGTATTGTTTCATGGTTTTTTCTTTCAAAGAAACCATCAATACTTTTTTGCCGCTAATGATAGAGGTG
>JAZRBL010000033.1:0-1568 GCA_045635045.1 Candidatus Enterocola sp.
AAAGAATTCGGCAACGGGAAAGAACAAGAACACCATAGGGAACAATAGCACCAAGCACAACTCATCCAAAAACAACGACAAAATGCATATAGCAGTACTGCGACCAAACTTAATGCCCTCGCGGTTGATAAAAATCATCTCTAATGTAGAGCCACCCGCTGCAGAAGGGGTAATAGCCGATGTAAACTCGTACAACATTCTGATGCGGAAAAGCGCCCAAAAACTCAACTTTTTATCGGCCAATAAATACAAACGCCCCATACCCGCCAAATCGCGCACTACAATCAACGCCAAGGCTACCAATAAAAAGACAATGGCTGTGGTAGTAAAATAAGCAGAAAAGGGCTCGGGCGAGTTGGTAATCTCACCAAACTCGTTAATAACCATCCACACCACCCCAATTAAACCAAATAAAACAGGCCAAACAATGTGCTTGGTTTTTAAACCGTTTTTTACCGTTTGTTCGGTGGTTTCTACCATATTATTTTTTTTACTCATTTGCTTTTTCGTTTAATAATGGATCGATACCTATCTACCACTTCTGGCACTACTTGGTTCCATGTTTTACCCAAACATAAGGCCGATTGCTCCCCTACTTTCTGACGCAACGCGGTATCGGTTAATACATTTTCTATTGTTTGTGCAAAATCTGCCACTCCGGTCTGTGGTGCCAAAAAGGCATTTTCGCCATGAATCAAACCTTGAGCACTAGTAGAACCCTCTAATAGCAACGATGGGGTTTGATGAACAGCAGCCTCTCTTACTACCAATCCCAAGGTATCGTACAACGAAGGGAATAAAAACACATCGGCTGCTGCATAGTATTTTTGCAAGGCAGCTCTATCGCTCAATTGACCCACCCACGACACACAATCTTGCATACCGTAGCGTTTAATGGCTTGTTGCAATTCGTCCGATGCATTTCCTTTTCCTACATAGAACATTTTAAAAGGAATGTTCTTTTGATGCAACAAATGCAAGGCCTCTAACGTATACAGAACATTTTTAGCATGTATAATTTGGCCAACAAACAACAAGCAAGGTACGTTTGCTGAAACCCCCAATTCGGCTTTAGATTGCGCTTTTAAAGCGGGGATATCTATTCCCGTCAAATCAAAATCAACAGCATGAGGCACCACCTCAGCATGTCCTTTAAAACCGTATTCGCGCATTACATCCAAAACGGCTGGAGCACCCACCCATACTTCGTCTACCGCTGCAAATACTTGCATGATGTTTTTTACCATCATGTTGACAATAAAATCGGAAGGCACAGACGCTCTAAAATCATCTTTAAACTTAGAGTGAAAAGTGGCTACTACGGGCATACCGTACTTTTTACGCAATTTAAGCGCAATGCGCGATGCGGTAAAAGGCGAATGCACGTGAATAATATCCGATTGAAAGTTATAAACAGGCTGCCAAGGCACCATCCAAGTAGGCAATCCCCAACGATAAGGGCGTCTTACTGGAATGGGAATGGATAAGATATTTTGAACTTTGTAGGGATGTGGATAATCAAAAGAAGGTACTTTGGCAGTGGCAACCGTAACATCGTGCCCTGCTTG
>JAZRBL010000034.1:0-15325 GCA_045635045.1 Candidatus Enterocola sp.
CGTAGTAAGCATGCAACTGGATGCGCGTACCCGCCCCAAAGGGTGGATGTTGGCTTTTAAACCCGAATTAACTGTTAATACGGGTCTGGGCCGCGATTTTTACATGTTCAACTTTTTTGATTACGAAGTGTGCGATGCACTCACTCTTTACGAGGGTGAACGCCACATCATGATGAACTGTTTTAACACCATTTTATCGGAGTTGCGTGCGCCAGACGACGAATTTACTGGTCACATGGTTCGTTTGGGTATTGGGCAACTACTTAGCTATTGCAGGCGGTTTTACGACCGCCAGTTTGATACCCAAAAGGTGCGTGCTTCGGAGCTAATCAGGCAGTTTGAGTCGATATTGGATGCGTATTTGGCCGAAGGGAGCGAATTGCCTCGCCGTTTGGGCCCTCCGCAAGTAGCCTGGTGTAGTAGTCAGTTCCATTTGTCGGCTAACTATTTTGGCGATGTGGTGAAACACGAGTTGGGCATTACTGCCAAAGATTTTATTCGCCATAAAATCATCAAAAAAGCCATTGTATTATTGGTCGATAAAGGATTGCCCGTTAACGAGGTGGCTGCGCAATTGGGCTTTAACTACCCCAATCATTTTACCCGATTTTTTAGGCAGGCCACCGGTAAATCACCCTTAGCCTATAAAAAGTCTGTAGAGCCCTAATATGGAAATAATAACATGTCGGTAGAAGAGCGATTGTTGCGCCTAGAGCAACGTATAACACAGCAGGTAAATAGATTTGAAATGCTGTTGGATAGTATGGAAAAGGGTAACCTATCTACGGTTTCGATGCCTCATCCGTCTGTTTGTTTCTTTGATTTTATGCAACAAGTGATTGATTCGTTGCGCAGCACTCATCATTATCGAACAGCCGAGGCCTACGCATCGGCTTTGGCTAGTTTTAAACGCTTTTTGGAGAATGATCAAATTAGCATCGATGACATCAATGCCGATTTGATGAAACGATACGAATCTTACCTATGGCATAGTGGGATAGCCAAAAACTCAAGTTCGTTTTACATGCGTATTTTGCGTGCTGTATTTAATAGGGCTGTTGACGAGCAATTGACATTGCCACGTAATCCGTTTAAGCAAGTGTATACCGGGGTAGACAGAACGGTTAAGCGAGCGCTTTCCATTTATGCTGTTAGGCGTATTAAGTCACTTTCTTTAGCCAATAAAAGGCCTTGCGAATTTGCCCGCGACATGTTTATGATGAGTTTTTACTTGCGTGGAATGTCGTACATCGATATGGCTTATCTGCGTCGTTCCAATTTATGTAAAGGGTATTTGTCTTATAAGCGTCGAAAAACCGGACAACTACTGCACATCAAATGGGAGGAGTGTATGCAGCAGATAGTCGATAAGTACAAAGCACAATGTTGCGACGAATACCTATTGCCTATTATTAAGCAATCAAAAGAGTCGCGTGGGCATTTAAAATACGGTTTAACGCGCATTAATCGGTACTTAAGTGTGGTAGCTCGTATGGCCGATGTGTCGGTTCCCTTAACCCTGTATGTTGCTCGACATTCGTGGGCTAGTATAGCAAACGATCATCAGATTCCTTTGTCGGTAATAAGCGAGAGCATGGGTCATGGAAACGAAAAAACTACGCGCATCTATCTTAAGTCACTCGACAAATCGGTTCTTGATCATGCCAATAGGCAAATTATAGGTTTGCTCTAAAGCGAAAAATAACAAGAGGCGTATTTTTTTGTTTGTTTTCTTCTTTTTTTATTAAAAATTATTAATTTTACCAACGTATTCTGAATGTTGCGTGCATTCAACGTTTTACCTAAAAGCAGTTAGTACAATATTTAATTTTATAGGCTATGAAAAAAATTGTTTTATTATCGTTGCTAGTAGCATTTACTGTGGGAACAGCAAGTGCTCAATTTGGCAGTTGGGGCGACAAAATCAAGAGAGGCGTGAATGCCATCTCTGATGCATCTTCTAGAGACACTCAGAAAAAAGAAAAGGAAGCAGCCGCTAAGCTACAAGAAAATTCTACTGCTCAGTTTGAAGAATTTACAGCAAACAACATTCCAGCAAATGCATTGTTTGTATGTAAAGAAAGAGGCTCGGCTCGTGGTACAGGTACCAAAGAATCGCCTTTAAAAGACATTCAAAAAGCCATTGATATGGCTCCTGATGGTGGTACAGTGTGCATTGCAGAAGGTAACTACCTAGGAACCTTGGATAGAGGTTGGATAGAGGTAAAAGGAAAATATGTGTCGCTTATTGGTGGCTATAATTCTGACTTTACCGATCGCGATCCTAGCAAATACATTACCAAAATGCAACCCTCGGTAGAGCAACGTGGTACCATTGGTATGGGTCTTTTGATGCTAGAAAGCATTGCTCGCAGAAGTGCTTCTATGGTAATTGATGGTATTTACTTTGACCTAGGTTTCTACCTAGAATACTGCAAAGCCGACCCAACAGACGAACGCTTTGGTTGTCCAGAAGGTTGCGAAACCGGACGTGTGCTTCCTATTAGCTTCCCACCCAATACCGCAACTCGTTTAATTGGTGGTAAATTTGCCGGTAAATTAATCATCAGAAACTGTATGTTTACCAATGCTTCGTTCTATGGCGTTCTTTTAATTAGCATGGGCGGCGATTGGGAAATTTACAACAACGTATTTGTAGGCAACGTTTATGCAGGTTGTGAAGTAAATGGTGGTTTGAATCAAGACACCAATGCACACAAATCTACCGTTGATTTCCACCACAACACCGTATTGTTCTCTTGGTGTGCTACCAAAGAAATGGAAGATATGGGTTATGGCTATCGTATGCGTAACGGTGTAGACCACAATGTTCACCATAACATCTTTGGTTGCTCTAACTTGGGCGCTATTGATGCTGCTTGGGACGATTCTACACTACCTGCCGAAAAACGTAAAATTTGCTCTGCTTATGACAACCTATTCTTTATGAACAAAGGTGATATGACTGTGGTTGGCACCAGCGGTGGTAAATGGATTTATGTACCAGCAAAACGCTTTGACGAGGTAGAAACCCTAACCAAATACGAAAACAACCGCGAATTGCCAGGTACTAGCAACTTTAAAGATTTAATCATCCAACCTTATTTGAATGGTTTTGCTAACCTAAAAGTGATGACTACTTCTAGCTACGATCCTAACTCAGCAGCGAACCTTTATCGTGAAGCACATGGTATGAACAAACAAGGTACTTCTACTACCCGTGTTACCATGTACGGAAACAGATATAATTTTGATAAAGCAGTAGTGTTCTTTGGTGCAGAAGAAGGCTACGGTGCTCAAAAATATAAATAATTGAGTTACGAGTAATACTTAACAAGCCGGAGTGATGTTCGCATTGCTCCGGTTTTTTTATTGTAGGGTACCAAATTATATGGAATTTAACGTACCTTTGTACCAAATTATATACCTATAGATGATGAAGAAAAAAGTCTGTTTACTGTTGGTTGCTTTATTGCCTTTGTGTGCTAGTTTGTGTGCGCAAGATGAAGCCTATACCGCTGCCGATTTGTACAAATTGGCAGGAGAATGCGTAAAAGTAGGCAATTACGACGATGCCATTTCCTACTTAAGTGATGCCAAAAAATTGGACCCCATGTCGTCTGATGTTTATGCCCTTAGTGGGGCTATTATGGGCGATTATATCGTACAAGAGATAGCCAGAGGTAAGGCATCGAACGATACCATTCTTTCGCTAATTCCTTACTGTTTGAGCGATATGAACAATGCCATTCAGTTTTGGACGAACAAAGCGGATAGATCTTTATCCTTATTATACTTTACCAGAGGCTTCTTTTTAAAGAAACTGGGTTACTACGAAAAAGCCTTTGCCGATCTTAATGTAGCACACGAGAACTTAAAAAAGGACGAATATAAGTTGGCGATTGATGTGTTACGACATCGTGCAGAAATCTTCAAGGCTTCTGGCTACGGTACCAACTTTCAATTAGACATGAGCGAGGCCATTACCTATTGTAAAAGAGGTACTAAAAACGACCCTACTGACGTCTATTATTACGATACCCGCGCCAACATTGAACATAGCATGGGCTTTGATAAATTGATGATAGAAACGATATTTAATCGTTTAGAAAAAATTCCAGTTAAAGATTACGAAGAAATTGACGGATACGAAAAAGCCTTGAGGTTAGATATGGCGTATTGTAAAAAACTGGTTGACAAAAAGCTAAAAAAAGACCCGAATAACCCAGCATGGTTATATATCCAAGCGTTAATATCGTTCTATAACAGAGACTATGTTTTGGCGTTGCAACAATACGATGCCATGATAAATAAGGTAGGACCTGCTTATCGATTGTATCATGCTAAATTTCTTTGCTACCACGATACCAGGTGTTACGACAAAGGCATGGCGGTATTAGAAAAGATGGAACAACTTTACGATTCGATTGATGTGGACGATACTTTCTTTAAAATGCAGTTCCATAGTATCAAAGGCGAGCACGAAAAAGTGCTAGACATAGCCAATTCTTTGCTTGATAAGTTGGGTTATAATTCTTATGTGTTGATAGATAGAGCCTATTCCTATAAGGCATTGGGCCAGGATGCAAAAGCCATGGTAGACCTCAATACGGTAATAGCCCATGAACCTACCAACGTACAAGCTTACCTAAGACGTTCCCGATTGCATCGAAAATACGGTGCCCCAGAAATGGCAAAATTAGACGATGAAATGGTATTAAAATACGATACGGTATGCGATGAAAGCAGCGTTCGTCATTATTCATTATACTTCTTAGGACAAGAAGATGAGGCCATTAAATGGGTGGATGGCATTGTAGCAGGTTCACCTAAGGATGTTAGGTGTATTTACGACCGTGCTTGCTTAATGTCGCTGATGGGAAAAACCGACGAAGCATTAAAAAGCCTGCGCCTTGCCATGGAACTGGGATTTGGCGATTTTGCCCATTTGATGCACGACGAAGACTTGAACAATCTTCGTCAACTACCCGAATTTATTGAATTGGTATCAAAATACCAGCAGGTGCACGACGATTTTTGTTCCGAATTGGTAGCCCCATAAGGGTGGTAAAATAAATAGTTTTTTGTAATTTAGCACGGTAACCTTTAAAACAGTAGCCTATGTTTTTGTATATCTTGTTAGCGGTATTGGGTGGTGCCTTGTTGGGTGCTTTGGTAGTTTATGTGGTTTTGCGCCAAAAACAATACGAGTGGCAAAGCCAGGCGCAACTGGCCAAGCAAGAGGCTGAATACACCAAGCAACAATTGCAAGAAGAGCAAAAACAAGCCTTGTCGAACAAACAATTGTGGCAAGCAGAAACCGAAAAGCGCTTGCAAGATGAGCGCGATATAGCAGCCAAACGCCTACAAGAAGAACGCCTTCATGCCGATAATTTGCGCCGCGAAGCCGACGAGCAATGGAACAAAAAATTAGAGGCGCTCAAAAATGAGATAAGCCGTATCACCCTTGAGCAATTGGCCAAAAAGCAAGATGCACTTCAAGATCAAAACCGTAGTCAGATGGGCGAACTGCTACAACCCATTCGCGAAAAGTTTGCCGAGTTTGAAAAGTCGGTAAACGAGAGCAAGACCCAAAATGCGGTGCAAAAAGAAGACCTTAAGAAGAGTTTTGAGAGCATGATGAAGCTCTTTGAACAACAGCAAAACCAAGCGGTAAACAGCCTAAAAGAGCAAACCGATAAAATAGGCAACGATGCTGCCAACCTTACCAAAGCCCTTAAAGGCGATAGCAAGATGCAAGGCGATTGGGGCGAAATGGTATTGGAAACCATCTTAGAAAATAGCGGACTTGTTCGCGACGAGCATTTCTTTGTACAAGATAACGTTAAGGACGAAGATGGCAAGAACTTCCGTCCCGATGTGGTGGTGCGTTTCCCCGAAGGAAGATCGGTGGTAATAGACTCTAAGGTATCGCTTACGGCCTATGCCGATGCCATGATAGCCGATGCCGAAGAAACGCGTACGCAACGCATGGCAGCGCACGTGCAAAGTGTTGTCAAACACATTGACGAGCTGGCTGCTAAAAAGTACGACGAATTGGTAGAAAATGCCATAGGCTATGTGCTGTTGTTTATTCCCAACGAAGCTGCCTACGGAGCCGCCCTCAAGGCACGTCCTCAGTTGGCGCAGGAGGCTTACAAAAAGAAAATTATCATCATATCGCCCAGCAACTTGCTTATGACCTTGCAACTAGCCTACAACCTTTGGCAATACGACAAACAAACCAAAAACATGGATAATATCGTAAAAAGTGCTGCGGGCTTGTACGATAAAATGGCATTGTTTCAAGAGTCATTTGAAAAAATTGGCAGTCAAATTCAAACCTTATCGACCACCTTTGAGGCTGCCAAGGGGCAACTATCCGAGGGCAAAGGAAATGTGCTGGGCCGTGTAGAGAAATTCAAAGAGCTGGGCATTACGCCTAAAAAACAACTGCGCATTACAGAGTAATCTACACCAATACAAAATCCAACTGTTTCTTCTCTAGGTTGGCGCGCGATACCATAATTTGCACCTCGTCGCCTAACTGATATTTGCGACGGCTTTGACGGCCAATGATGCAGTAGTTCTTTTCGTCGTAGGTATAAAAATCGTCGTCCATATCGCGAAGCGCTACCATACCTTCGCATTTGTTCGATGTAATTTCTACGTAAATACCCCATTCGGTTACCCCCGAAATAACGCCATCAAATACTTGTCCTTTTTTATCGGCCATAAATTCCACTTGCTTGTACTTGATAGAGGCTCTCTCTGCCGATGCGGCCACTTGTTCGCGGTCGGAGCAGTGTTCGCACATTTTTTCGTAGGTTTCCTCTTTTACACTACCACCTCCTTGCAGGTAGCTAAACAGCAAGCGGTGTACCAATACGTCGGGGTATCGCCTAATGGGCGATGTAAAGTGGGTATAGTAATCAAATGCCAAACCGTAGTGTCCAATGTTGTCGGTGGTATAAATGGCCTTGGCCATGGAGCGTACCGCTAAGGTTTCCACTAGGTTTTGCTCGCGTTTGCCAGCTACATTGTCCAATAGTCGGTTAATAGCGCTCGATATTTCGTTTTTCTTGCCCGATGTTTTTAGCTTGTAGCCAAATCGACTAATAAATTGCGAAAAATTGCTCAATTTATCGGGGTTGGGCTCGTCGTGAATACGGTATACAAAGGTTTTGGCTTTATCGCCTTTTTTTACCTTGCCAATGTGCTCGGCCACGGTTCTGTTGGCCAGTAGCATAAATTCTTCTACCAGTTTGTTGGCTTCTTTGGCCTCCTTAAAATACACACTTAGGGGTTTGCCTTGCTCGTCTATTTGGAAACGCACCTCGGAACGTTCAAACGAAATAGCACCTGCCTTAAAGCGGTTGGCGCGCAGCTGCACGGCCAAGGCATTCATGGCCAACAATTCTTCGCAAAAATCGCCTTGCCCAGTTTCTATAACTTGTTGAGCTTCTTCGTAGGTAAAACGGCGATTAGAGCATATAATGGCTTTGGTAATGCGGTAGTTTACCACCTCGGCTTTTTCGTTCATCTCAAACAGCACCGAGTAGGTTAGCTTGTCTTCGTTAGGGCGTAGCGAGCACACCATGTTGCACAGTTTTTCGGGCAACATCGGAATGGTTCTGTCTACCAAATACACAGAGGTAGCACGGTCAAAGGCTTCTTTGTCGATGGGGCTGTGAGGCGTAACATAATGGCTAACGTCGGCAATGTGTACCCCAATTTCTACGTTGCCGTTGTCCAACTTTTTGTACGATAAGGCATCGTCAAAGTCTTTGGCATCCACAGGGTCGATGGTAAAGGTAGTGGTAGCTCGGCAATCTTCGCGGCGTTTTATTTCTTCGTCGCTAATTTGGGTGTCGATTTGCTCGGCAAGGGCGGTTAGCTCTTCTGGGTACGAATAGGGCAATCCGTATTCCGCCAAAATAGCGTGCATTTCGGTGTTGTTTTCGCCTACCTCGCCCAACACATCAATTACCTCGCCAAAGGGGTTCTTGGCTTTTTCGGGCCAGTCGGTCATGCGTACAAATACTTTTTGCCCATCTTTTGCACCATTCAGTTTGTTGTGAGGAATGTAAATATCGTTGGTTAAAAGGCGGTTATCTACTACCACAAACGACACGCCCCCTACAATGTTCATAACTCCCACAAAGGTGGTGCGGTTGCGTTCTAAAATTTCTACCACCTCGCCCTCGGTTTGTCGGCCGCTGCGTTTAGCATATACCAATACGCGCACACGGTCGTTTTTCATGGCGTGTCCTAAGTTGCGGTCGGCAATAAAAATTTTTTCGCCACCGTCGTCGGGAATAAGGTGGGTTTTGCCGTTGTTGTTGCGGTCTAGGGTACCATCTACGTACTTATTCAGGGTAATGGCCTTGTAGCGGCCACGCTCCACCTCTTGCACAATGCCTTGCTGTACAAAATAAGCCATAATATGGGGTAATTTTGCCTTATCGCCTGCCTTTGTAATGCCTGCCACAGCAGCTAGTTGCTTGTGGTTAAAGGGGCGGTTCTCAAAGCGCAAAATAGCGGGCGCTACCAAATGAATAAGTTCTTTTCTGTCCATAGTGATAGTATTAAAGCGACCCTTTTGAGGTCGCTTTCTTGTTTGTATGTGAAACGATGATTAGATCAAGTTCATTTCGTAAAGGATGGCGTTGGTTTTGCGTACAGCAGCTTCGCTAGCAGCCAAAAGGGCTTTTTCTTCGTCGTTAAGGTCTAGTTCAACTACTTTTTCGATACCGTTTTTGCCAATGATTACAGGAACACCAATCATGATGTCGTCCATGCCGTATTCGCCTTCTAGGCTAGCAGCACAAGGAATCATTTTCTTTTGGTCTTTGATGATAGATTCTACCAAGAACGATGCTGCAGCACCTGGAGCCATCCATGCTGAGGTACCTAGCAAACCAGTAAGGGTAGCACCACCTACCATGGTATCTTTCGCTACTTTGTCAAGTTCTTCTGCGCTCAAGAAGTTGCTTACAGGTACACCTTTGTAAGAAGCAAAACGAGTTAGAGGAATCATGGTGGTATCGCCGTGACCGCCAATTACCATGCCGTCTACTTCGTTAGCGTTGCAACCCAAAGCTTGGCTCAAGAAATATTTAAAGCGGCTGCTGTCCAAAGCACCACCCATACCAATAACGCGGTTTTTAGGCAAGCCTAGGCTCTTAAGTGCCAAGTAAGCCATGGGATCCATAGGGTTAGAAACCACTACCAAGATAGCGTTTGGAGAGTACTCAAGAATGCTATTGGCAACAGATTTAACAATACCAGCATTTACGCCAATCAATTCTTCGCGAGTCATACCAGGTTTACGAGGAAGACCAGAGGTGATAACCACTACGTCAGAGTTGGCAGTTTTGCTGTAGTCGTTGGTTACGCCAGTTACTACGGTATCAAAGCCCATAAGTTGAGCGGTTTGCATGATATCCATAGCCTTACCTTCTGCAAAACCTTCTTTGATGTCAATTAACACCACTTCGTTTGCTACTTCGTTTACTGCCAATACATTAGCACAGGTGGCGCCTACGTTTCCTGCGCCTACTACGGTTACTTTAGACATAAAAATATTCTTTTAAATAGTTAAGTAATTCAATATTGTTTTTACAAAGATAGTCTTTTTTCTCAAAAAAGTGTAACTTTGTAATGCGTTTTTCCCCATGAAAAATAATTTTATTGCATATCTGTTTCTTTCTATAGCCCTTGTGGGTCTTTTTACGCAATGTTCTACTAAAAAGAATAATTGGGCCACTCGTTCGTATCACTACGTAACGGCACGTTACAACGTTAATTTTAACGCAAAACAAGCCTTTATAAGGGGCGAAGAGGCCATAGAAGAAAAGCACATCGACAATTACTCGGAGGTGTTGCCTATCTATCCTATTAGCAACCACGATAATGCCAGTGCCGCATCGTCCGATATGCAATATACGGTAGAAAAATGCCAAAAATCCATCAAATTACATTCCATCATTAAAAAGCCCAAGCGTAATCCTTCAAGGGCAAACGACCCTTCTTACAAGGCATTTATGGCTAAAGAAGAGTACAACTCTATGGTGCAAGAAGCTTGGCTACTGATGGGTAAGGCACAGTTTTACCAACTCGATTTTGTGGCGGCTAATGCCACGTTTGCTTACGTAGCACGCCACTTTGACGACAACAAGGACGTAGCTGCTCAAGCTCAACTATGGGGTGCTCGTAGTTATGCCGAAATGGGTTGGTACTACGAGGCAGAAGACTTGCTAAAACGCATGGACGAGAAATCGTTTACGCCAACCATTAACAAACTGTACGTACGCGTAATGGCCGATTTATTGCTAAAACAAGAACAATACGCAGAGGCCATTCCTTTCTTAGAAACCGCCATCAAAGAAGCCAAGGGTAACGAGAAAACGCGTTTGTGTTACATCCTAGCGCAGGTGCACGAAAAATTAAAGCATTACAACGATGCTTTTGTTTGGTACCAAGAAGTACTAGACAACCATCCCTTGCACGAAATGGAGTTCAATGCTTTGCTAAGCCAAGCACGTTGCTTCCAAGGCAAGGATACATCGCCCATTTTGGCCCAGCTTGAAAAACTTATCAAAAAACAAAGCAATCAAGAATACCTAGACCAAATTTACTACACCATTGGGCAGTTATACCATCGCAATGGCAATGTAGAAAAGGCCCAAGCATATTATCAGCTGGCCATTGAGTCTAGCACTAGAGGTGGAATTGACAAGGCGCATGCTTTGTTGGCCCTAGCCGATATCCGATACGACAAGGAGCAATACGTAGAGGCGCAACCACTGTACAACGAGGCGCTTCCCATTATTCCTACCCATTATCCCAATTACGAGGTGATAGAGAAGCGTACCTACTTGCTTAACGATATAGCGCGTTACCAACAAGTGGTGATGCTAGAAGATAGTCTTCAAGCCTTGGCAAAACTACCCGAAGCAGAGCAAATTGCTACCATTCAAAAAGCCATTGAGGCTAGAAAGAAAGCCGAAGAAGATGAGCGTCGTCGATTGGAAGAAGCGGCGCGTCAACAAAACTTGCGCGACCAAAACCTAGCCATGAGCCAAAATGGCTTATCGCTTGGCGAAGTAGCCGATAAATCGTGGTATTTCTATAATCCTACGTTGGTGATGCGCGGTAGGGTAGAATTCCAAAAAGTGTGGGGTAATCGTGTTTTAGAAGACCATTGGCGTCGTAGCAACAAAATGGCATCGTACACAGAAGAAAATTACGACGATGAGGATGAAACCGACGATGACGAGCAAAGCGACGAAAAACCAGCATCGCAACCTGCACTTACCCCTTACGATGTAGAATACCATTTGCGTTTGTTGCCTACTACACCAGAAAAATTGCAAAACTCTAATTTGGCCATACAAGATGCATTGGGAAGCCTATTTATTGTGTACAACGAAAAAATGGGCATGCACGATAAGGCCATGCAAGTGTACGACGAGTTAAAGCGTCGTTTCCCCGAGTACGCACAAATGGGCGAGGTTCGTTACCGTTTGTACAAAACCTACGAGCGTGCCGGTAATGCTACAGAGGCAGAGGCTATTAAACAAGAAATTCTAACCCATCATGCCAATAGCAAATATGCTAAGTTGTTGTTGAACCAATTGGTAGAGAGCGAAAGCAATGAGGCAAAAGCAGAAGCCTTGTATCGCTCTACTTACGAGTCGTTCAAAAAAGGCGATTTTGCCACCGTTTTACAACAAACCGAAAAGGCCAAAACCCTGTACCCCGAGTGCAGCATGATGCCTAAATTTTTGTTTGTAGAAGCGCTAAGTACAGGCAAGCAAGATGGCAAAGAGAAATTCAAAGAAAACTTGTCGGGCATTATCCAAAAATACCCCGATTCGGATGTGGCAACCATGGCCAAGAACATGGTAGCATTGATTGCACAAGGTAAAGAGATACAATCGGTTGCCTCTGTGTCGGGCTTGGAAGAAGAAAGAGACAAAGTGGTTTCTCAAACCGAGTATGCCGAAAACTTGCAAAAAGCAGGCTTTACTTACAACCCAGAGAGCGAGCACTTGTTTATTTGCTTGGTAAACGGTAGCGATTCTATCAAGAACCAAGTGTTGTATGGCGTGGGTACCTTTAACTTTACGCGTTTCTTGCTAAAAGACTTTGATTTGCAGGTACGTCAACTAGAAGATAGCCTCTATGCCGTTGCCGTAACGGGCTTGGTAAGCTTAGACGAGGCGGTTTGGTACCAAAACAATTTGCTATCGGATGGTTTGTTCAGAGAAGTGCTAAAAGAGGTATCGTATAAAGCCTTTGTTATATCGACCGAAAATTATAGGTCCATTTTCGATAAAGAATCGGTGCAAAAATACCTTGAGTTTTATCGAGAAAATCAGCTAAAAATAGAAGAATCGGATGTAATATCGGAACTTAACAAGTCTACCGGATTTGTAGAGTAAATAATAACCATAATCGATTTGTCGATTCACCGATTAGTCGATTAGTCAAAAAACATAATATGGTAGAAATTCGCGAAGCAGTTACCAAAAATGACATGAAAAAATTCGTGCAATTTGGTATTGATCTATTTGAGGGAAACGATTGTTTTTGCCCTCCTTTGGTGTTTGACGAGCTAAACACGTTAGACAGAAAAAAGAACCCCGCCTTTGAAGTATGTGAATCTGTTTACTACTTGGCCTATAAAGACGGCAAGGTGGTGGGTCGTATTGCCGGCATCATTAACCATTGCGCTAACGATGCCTGGAATGTAAAGAAAACCCGTTTTGGTTGGTTCGATTTCATTGATGACAAAGAGGTTTCTAAAGCTCTTTTGGATGCCGTAGCAGCTTGGGGTAAGAGCAAGGGTATGCTTACCTTAAATGGTCCTGTAGGCTTTACAGATATGGACCACCAAGGGTTGTTGCTAGAAGGTTACGAGTACGAATCGCCCATGGCAGCGCTTTACAACTATCCTTACTACATTGAGCACTTTGATGCTTACGGATTGGAAAAAGAAGCCGATTGGATTGTGATTCGTTGCGTTGTACCCGAAAAAGCACCCGAAAAAATGGCACGCATCGGTTCGATGATTTTAGATCGTTACAACGTAAAAATTGAACGCATCAAAAATAGCAAAGAACTATTGCAACGTTATGGTTATTCTTTCTTTGATGTGATTGACGAGGCGTACAAACCCCTTTATAACTATTCGCCCCTAACCCAACGTCAAAAAGAATACTACAGCAAAATGTATTTTCCTTTGCTGAACTTTGATTTTGTAACCATTGTTACCAACGATAAAGACGAAATTGTGGCAGTGGGTGTATGTATGCCTAACTTAACGCCTGCTTTGCGCAAAGCAAAAGGTAAATTGTTCCCATTCGGTTGGTATCATTTGCTAAAAGCGTTGAAAGCGAAAAAGATGGAGGCGCTCGATTTGTTGCTCATTGCCGTTCGTCCCGATTACCAAAACAAAGGCTTGAACTCGTTGTTATTCATCGACCAAATTCCTAACTATCACAAATATGGAATCAAAGAAGCCCGTGTAACCGCTGTATTGGAAACCAACACCAAAAACCAAGCTAACTTCCAATATTTGGAACACGAGTTCTATAAACGTCGTAGAGCGTATATTAAAGAATTGTAAGACGGAACTGAATAAAAACGTATTGCTACGTTACCAATACAAAAGGGGCTGACTAAAAGTCAGCCCCTCGTTTTTATATAGAAATGAAATAGGTTCTGCGGCGTTTGTGGCGTTTGGAGTTGAAATATTCCAATTGGGCGCTTCCTATTGCGCTGCCCTCTAATATGGGTCCCGACTCAGAAAATTTTACCCCGTATTTTTTAAAGGCAGGTATCAGGTCTTTAAAAATCAAAGCATTAATACCTTTTTTTTGGTAGTCGGGTCGGGTGGCATAAAGCAAAAAGTCTATTTGTTCAAATTGCTTGGCATGCATGGTGCGCCATATGTGCCACCATCCAAATGGGAAGAGTCTTCCTTTGGCTTTTTGTAGCGCTTTGGTAATGTTGGGCATGCAAACACAAACTTGTACAATCTCGTCCTTTTCATTGGCTACCAGGGTAACAAAATCGTAATTAAGGAAACGAATAAACATGTCGGCATAGTAGTGCTTTTGCCCCCTGGTAAGTGGGAAACTATTGTTAAAAGGACTGTTGGCGGCATCGAAAACATCAAAAAAGCTATATCCATAGCGTTTTATCAATTCCTCTTTCGATTTTACCTTTACCAATTTTACCTTAAAGTGTTCTTCTGCATACGCGCATAGTTGGTTAAGGTCAGAGGGGATTTGATGTACCAAACCTGAATGAATCTCTATCCAGTCTTTTTGTCCTTGCAGACCGTATGCTTGGTAGTGCTTTTCGTAGTAGGGGTAGTTGTAAAGCGAGGCAATGGGCGATAGGTTTTCAAACCCTTCTATTAGCAGTCCTTGATGGTCAAAATCGGTAAAACCAACGGGACCAAAAGCTTCCTGCATGCCTTTTTCTTTGCCCCATGCTATTACCGCATCCAAAAGCGCTTTAGAAACCTCTTTATCGTCTACAAAGTCAAACCATCCAAAACGCAAACAGGGTTTTTTCCATAGGGCATTGCCCGCTTGGTTAATAATACCCGCAATTCTTCCTACCGCTGTGCCCCCTTTGTAGGCCATAAAATAAGCGGCCTCGCAAATTTCAAATGCGGGGTTAATCTGCTCCGATAGCGTGTTCAGCTCATCGTGCATAATAGGAGGACAGTAATAAGGGTTGTTGTTGTACAAATCCAAGGCGAATTGTACAAATCGTTTCAGCTCTTTGCGAGTAGTAATGCGTTTAATTTCAAGGTTCATGAACAATGTGTCTTTACTGTATAACAAATTGTTAACAAGATTATTGTATTAGATTGCAAAATTAACAAATGGTTCAGAATTAATTAACTTAAAACCTACTTATTTTACAATCTATAAAGTTAAGAAAAATTAACAGCTGTTTTTCTTTTTTTGACATTCGGCTGATTATATTTGCTTATTCATTAATTATTAACCATAAAATCTAAAAAAATGAAAAAATTATTTTACTTAAGCGCACTATGTGCTTTGTTTTGCATGTCGTCATGTAATACTAAAACGATGTATAGTACAGCTAGAACAGTAGACCCAGAAGTGTTTGTCTATATGGCAGATTTGGATATCAAAATGGAGAAGGTTAGAGGTGAGTTTACATTCGAAAAACGATTGAATATTACCGAAAAGAATATGATAGAAAATGCCATTTTTGGTGCTCTAGACAAAGTAAAAGCTGATTTTATTGTAGGCCTACAAACTCAGGTGTCTTC
>JAZRBL010000035.1:0-11369 GCA_045635045.1 Candidatus Enterocola sp.
TATCTTTAGAGGATTGAGTGGCGCTTCTAAGGGTTTTGATCGTGTAAAAGGCGATCAAATGGGTATGCTGGCTACCGTTATCAATAGCTTGGCGTTAAGCTCTGCGTTGACCGCTGTAGGCGTTAAAAATCGCGTATTGACCGCCATTCGCATGGAACCTATTGGTGAATATTATAGCAGCGATAAAGCCATTCAATGCTTGGAAGCTGGCGAAGTGGTTATTTTATCGGGTGGAACGGGCAATCCTTTCTTTACAACCGATACTGGTTCTTCGTTGCGTGGCATTGAAGTAAAGGCAGATGTGATGTTGAAAGGAACACGTGTAGATGGTATTTACACGGCTGACCCTGAAAGAGACCCATCGGCTGTAAAATTTGATACCATTACTTTTGACGAAATTTATAACCGTAATTTAAAAGTAATGGACTTGACTGCAACCACCATGTGCAAAGAAAACAATTTGCCAATTTATGTGTTTAACATGGATGTGTATGGCAACTTGGGCAAGGTACTTCGTGGCGAGCAAATTGGAACTTTAGTAACTAGATAATTACAATAATATGGTAGATATAAAAGAAAACTTGAACGAAGCTTCCGAAAAAATGGAATGCTCTTTGTTATTTTTGGATGAGCAATTGGCACGCATTCGTGCGGGCAAAGCAAATACCCGCATTCTTGACGGTATTAAAATTGAGTATTATGGCGCCATGACTCCTTTGTCGGGTGTAGCTTCAATTTCAACTCCAGATGCACGTACCATTGCTATTCAACCTTGGGAAAAATCGTTGATTAGAGAGATTGAAAAAGCAATTATGGCCTCTGAAGTGGGTATCACCCCAGAAAATAACGGAGAGTTGATTCGTTTGTGCATCCCTCCTTTGACGGAAGAGCGTCGTAAAGGCTTGGTAAAACAAGCAAAACAAGAGGGTGAAGATGCAAAAATTAGCATTCGTAATGCGCGTCGCGATGCCATTGATGCCTTGAAAAAGTCGATCAAGGACGGTATGCCGGAAGACGTTGAAAAGGATGCCGAAGCCGATGTGCAAAAGGTACACGATAAGTTTATCAAACGTATAGACGAAATGGTGGCCGAGAAAGAAAAAGAAATCATGACAGTTTAATCCTGTTAAGTGAGAAGATTCTTCTTTTTACTCATAGGAATTGTTTGTATCATAGAATCCGCCCTTTCTGTAGAGAAGGCGGATTCTGTCGCTAAATCGACCGAGATGTTGCAGCAAATAGCTTCGCCTGCAGTAAGGCGTAGTTGGTTTGCTGTACCTATTGGTTTTTATCAAGAAGAAACCAATGTTGGTTTTGGAGCTACTGGAGGCTATTATTTTAAAAGTCACGATTTAAGCAAAATTAGTAGTATATCGGGCAGTGTTATTTATACTCTAAATAATCAGGCCAAGATTAATATCAATCCGCGCTTTTATTTTTTTAATAACAAAATGTACTTAACGGGTAATGTGAATTTGCGCCATTATCCCGATCATTATTATGGTATAGGTAACACGGAACCTGTGGATGATATGCTTTATACGGCCCAAAATTTTGCCATCAACGTGCAGCCTTTCTACTTGTTCAATCCAAATATTATGTTGGGTTTGTATGTGGGGGTGAGGGGAGAGCGTTTGTTGCTTTCGGATTCGGTGGCTAGTATGCGCCCGTATGTAGAGGAGTGCTACGGATTGGCCGGTTGGGACCCTTATTTTATGTTGGGTTTAGGCGTGCAATTTGCTTACGATACGCGTGATAATGGTTTTTATCCCCAGAAATTTTCTAACTTTCTTAAGTTTTCTTGCATTACCTATCAACAAGCTTTGGGAAGTGCTTATTCGGTTACTGCTATGACGCTCGATTTTAGGCAGTACATTCCTACTTGGCTAGGTCAGGTGTTTGCTTGGCAGGTGTATTACGATATGCGGTTGGGCAAGGAGGTGCCATTTCAGATGTTGCCTACCATTGGAGGAAGCGATCAAATAAGGGGCTTTAGAGAGCGTAAATTTACCGACAACTCGATGTTTATGGTACAGGCAGAGTACCGTATTCCTATTTATGCTAGATTAAAAGCGGCGGTATTTTGTTCGGTAGGCGATGTATTTGATGTGTACAATCCTGCTATTCATAAATTAAAGGTGGGCTATGGTGCCGGTTTGCGTTTTAGGTTGAACGATGCCCGTGTGCATTTGCGATTGGATGTGGCAGGCAATAACAATGGAGAGGTAAAATTTTATATTACAGCAACAGAAGCATTTTAATATGAAAGGTTTGGTGATAAAAAGTACGGGCAGCCGCTATTGTGTAGAGCTGCAAGATGGTAATGTGGTGGAAGCGCGTATAAAGGGTCGCTTTCGTCTACAAGGTATTCGTACAACCAATCCTATTGCGGTAGGCGATTGGGTAGAGGTAGAGGGAGAACAAATCACTTCAATACATGAAAGACGCAATTACATCATTCGTAAGGCGTCTAATTTATCTAAGGAATCGCATGTTTTGGCTGCCAACTTGGACCAGGTATTTTTGTTTGTTACGTTGGCACAGCCCGAAACACCCAATGAGTTTGTGGATCGATTTTTGGTAACGGCTAAGGCATACGATGTACCGGTTATATTGGTAGTAAATAAGGTAGATTTGTTGCCAGAAGATGATGACTATTTGAAGGGGTATTGCTATTTGTATCGTTCGTTGGGTTATGAGGTGTTAACTTGTTCTGTAGAGACGGGTATGGGTATGGACGTGCTTAAAGCCAAAATCAATGGCAAGGTGAGTTTGTTGGCGGGTAATTCGGGAGTAGGGAAGTCGTCGTTTTTGAATGCGGTGGATGGTTCGTTGGGGGTTAAAACAGGGTCTATATCAAAGGCACATCAAACCGGTATGCATACGACAACCTATGCAGAAATGTTTAGTGTGGCAGGAGGAAAGTTGATAGATATTCCTGGTATTAAGGGGTTTGGTTTGATAGATATGCAGCCGGCAGAGATTGGTCATTATTTCCCTGAAATTTTTGCGCAAGCTAAGAAATGTAAGTTTGGCGATTGTTTGCACCGCAATGAGCCCGATTGTGCGGTACGTAGCGCCGTAGAAGAACATTTAATTAGCGAATCGAGGTACCAAAGTTATTTGAGTATTTTAGAAGATATATCGGCAGGAAAATACCGCTAAATAGTTGCTGATCTGTGCAATAAAATATCGAATAAATCGTTATTAAGGTAATGGCAAGTATATACGAATCACAAAATTCATTTAAGTATGCGTTTATAGTAGTGGCGGTGTTTATTATTGTGGCATCGCTAGTGGTTTCGCATAGGCTTATCGATGAATTATCGAATGAGGAGGATGCTAAGATGGAGTTGTGGGCGACTGCCACAAGACAGTTGGCAAATGCTTCTTCGGAGGGTGATTTCTCAATGGCGAATGCAGTTGTTGCTGCCAATACCACCATTCCTGTAGTGTTGGCCGACGAAAACTTTCAAGTGATTGCCCATAGAAATCTTCCTAAAAAGAATTATACCCCAGAAGAATTGATGCAAGTGGCCAAAAAGTTTGCATCGGCCAATGAACCCATTAAACTGGATATAGGGTACGGATTGCATCAATATATTTACTACGATGATTCTGTTTTGCTAAAAGCCTTGACGTATTATCCGATGGTGTTGACGTTGGTGCTCATCTTGTTCTTTGTGCTTATTCTTATTATTTTGTACATCACCAAAAGGTCGGAGCAAAATAAGGTGTGGATAGGCTTGACCAAGGAGACGGCGCATCAGTTGGGAACACCCATATCGTCTTTGTTGGCTTGGGTGGAAATTCTTAAGCAGAACTACCCTGATGATACGATGATTCCAGAGATGTCGAAGGATGTCAATAGGTTGCGTACTATAGCAGATCGTTTTTCGCAAATTGGATCGAGGGCTGAGTTAGAGTTGACAGAGGTAAATGAGGTAATTGCTAGAACGGTGGCGTATATGCGTAAACGCATTTCGCGAAAGATAGAACTAAAATTTGAGGCTACAGGAACGTATTATACCATGATGAATGCTCCTTTGTTTGAATGGGTGATAGAAAATCTGTGTAAGAATGCTACGGATGCAATAGACGAAGATGGTGAGATTAGCATCTATTTAACCGCAAAAGATGCTTGGATTTACATTGATGTAAAGGATACCGGCAAAGGAATAGCTAAACAAAATATATCCAAGGTATTTAGGCCAGGTTTTACTACAAAGCGACGTGGATGGGGATTGGGATTGTCTTTGGTACAAAGGATTATTCACGAATACCACAAAGGACGAATTTACGTGCGTAGCTCGGAGGTGAATATTGGTACTACTTTTCGCCTAGAACTGCAAAAAGCATAAAAAATATTGCAAAAAAACTTTCTATTCAATTAAAAATCACTATCTTTGCATCCACTTTCAGAAAAAGTGTCGTTATGAAGACTTGTTTGGATCCGTTTAAACTATCTTTAAAACAGCTTGAAGACAACGTAAGCGTGTTTTCGTTTCAGTTGGATGATGCTTTTTACCAAGGTTTGGAACAGAACGATATTAAAGGCGGTTCGGTGCAAGCTACGGTAACGATAAAGAAAGTGGTAGACGCGTTCGATATAACGTTGCAACAACAAGGAGAAATCTTAATTGAATGTCAACGTTGTTTGGAAAACATGGTTTGGCCTATTGATTGCGTCGATCATTTGGTGGTAAAATACGGAACCGATCCTACCGAAGAAACCGATGAATTGGTGGTTATTGGTGATCAAGATTTGTTTGACTTGGATTGGTACTTATTTGAGTTTGCTGCGTTGACCATTCCTATTTGTCCTGTGCACGAAGAAGGTGACTGTGACCCAGAAATGGAAGCACAATTGAAGCAATACGCACCTGGAGAGAAAACTGAAAGCATTGATCCCCGTTGGGAACAATTAAAATCGTTGATAAACAATTAAATATAGAAAGCTATGGCACATCCCAAAAGAAGACAATCAAAAACCAGAACAGCAAAACGTAGAACTCACGACGTAGCAGTGGCTCCTACTTTGGTAGCTTGCTCTAACTGTGGTGCATTGAACATTGCGCACACTGTATGCAGCCAATGTGGTTTCTACAGAGGTAAATTAGCTGCAGAACAAACTGCACAAGCTTAATTTATGCTGTAATACAAAATAAAGTTCGGATTGTTGTAAAAACGATTCGAACTTTTTGTGTTGCAAGATAGATGCCTAAAAAAAAGAGCGCATTTTTATGCATTTATGAAAAATAATGCTACCTTTGTGCTGTTCTATTAAGAAGAAATGAAATTATATATGACAAATAAATTTTGGTGGCGCCGCCTTTAAGCAGTAAAGGTGGATGATGTTATATATAATTAGATATAGAACCGTAGGTAGTCCACCTGCGGTTTTTTTTATTAGCAATAAGGTAGTTATAGAATAAAATAAAACAAATACAATATGAAAACAACCAAAAAAATCGTATTGCCAGAAAATGAGATGCCTACATCTTGGTATAACATTGTGGCAGATATGAAAACAAAGCCCATGCCTTACTTGAATCCTAGAACCAAAGAGATTCTTACAGAGGCTGATTTGGAACCCATCTTTGCCAAAGAGTTGATTAAACAAGAGTTTTCAACTGAGCGTTGGATAGAAATTCCCGATGAAGTACGCGATTTATACCGTATTTATCGTCCTACACCACTAGTAAGGGCTTCTGGCTTAGAGAAAGCGTTGGATACACCCGCTAAAATCTATTTCAAAAATGAGAGTGTATCGCCTGTGGGTTCGCATAAGTTGAACTCGGCTATTCCCCAAGCTTATTTTAATAAGATAGAGGGCATTAAACACTTGACTACAGAGACAGGTGCCGGACAATGGGGTAGTTCGCTAAGTATTGCTTGTAAACACTTTGGATTGGATTTGCGCGTGTTTATGGTAAAATGTAGTTACGAGCAAAAACCTTATCGTAAGGCGGTAATGAATACTTATGGTGCCAAAGTGTACGCATCTCCAAGTGACGTAACTGCTATTGGTAGAAAAATGCGTGAGCAGTTTCCTGGCACTTCGGGTAGCTTAGGTATGGCCATTTCTGAAGCAGTAGAGGAGGCTATGAAAGATGAATATACCCACTACAGTTTAGGAAGTGTGCTTCATCATGTGGCAATTCACCAATCTATTTCGGGTCTTGAAACCGAAAAGCAAATGGAGATTGCTGGCGACTATCCTGATATGGTGATTGCTTGTTTTGGTGGTGGCTCAAACTTTTGTGGTATTACCTTCCCATTCCTTCGTCATAAATTAACAGAAGGCAAGGATATAAGGCTGATAGCAGCAGAACCTGCCTCTTGTCCAAAACTAACTCGTGGTAAATTTAGCTACGACTTTGGTGATACCGAAGGCTATACTCCACTTATTCCAATGTATACGCTAGGTCACGAATTCCAACCTGCTAGTATTCACGCTGGTGGTTTACGCTACCATGGTGCAGGCAATGTGGTAAGCCAATTAAAAAAGGATGGATACATTGAGGCGCAAGATGTGCATCAAGATGAAACCTTTAAGGCTGGTATCTTGTTCTCGCAAGCAGAAGGTATTATTCCTGCTCCAGAATCTACACACGCCATTGCGGTGGCTATTCGTGAAGCCTTGAAAGCAAAAGAAGAAGGAAAAGAAAAAGTTATCTTGTTCCAACTTTCTGGACACGGGCTAATTGATATGATGTCGTACGAGAAATACTTGCACGGAGGGTTAACCAACTACGAAGTGCCTCAAGATTTAATTGACGATAGCATTTCTAAAATAGAATCGTTGCAACCTTAATCGGTGCGCTGACGCTTTTTACGAACCTTGATGGCAGCTTGGTCTGCTTTCAAGGTTTCTTTGTTTTTGGGGATGTAGATATCCGTTTTGCTGCTAGGGCGTAATTGGCTATAGTCTTTGAATCCATCCAAACGGGTAACCTTGGTGTCGCCTATTTTTTTAGGTGTATGAAGTGTACCATTGGAGTTGGGCGTCATTACCAGTCGCTTTATTTTGTTGTCTTCTGTGAAGTACATGTAAAGTTCGCTGCTCTCTGCTTTATTAATGCCTACGTACGACTTTTCTGTAGGGACGTTAACCTGGGTGCTATCCTGCTCTTCTTCTATAAAATAAACAGACAGTGCATTGCCGCTTACCTCTGCTTTATAAAGCTTGCTGTTTTGCATGTATCCTACTATATTTTTGCCCGATACTTGGTTGATGGCATTGCTGTCTACGTGTTGAAGAATAAAGGCATTTTGATCTAGTTCAATATGATCTACCACCTGATTGGCTAGGTATATCATGATTTCGTTGCCCGTAAACTGGTTGCTATCGTTCCATAGAATGGGAGTTCCGTATAGGCGTAGGGTAGAGTCTAGGCTGCTGTAGAACGCAGAGTCGCAGATGGCCTGTAAGTCGGTATCCCATGCTTGTACGTTGTAAAAGGCTTTGATATATTGTATCGAGTCGTTGTCGTAATAATACATGGAGTCGGAAGCAACAAATAGGGTATCGGTGCTTTGGGTATCGTAGTGGATGAGGGTAGGAATTTGGGTGATAAGGGCCGATTTAAGGCTGTCGTTGTACCATCCGTAATTACCTGTAATGATGATTTGTTGCGCTGTATCGTTTAACTGAACATTGCTGAAACCTTCGGAAAGGTGGATAATGTGGTCATGAAATAAGGTGTCTGCTGTAATTCGATGGCCTTCTAAATCGTTAATGTACGAATTGAGGGTTAATTCAGCTTGGTCTTTTTCTGTATCGTACCAACCTAGCTCGGAGTAGATATGGGTACTATCTTCGTATACAATATGAGAGGGCCCCAATATGGTGGCCGTTTTGCTAATGCTCTCGTAATGCAAGGTATCTGATGTAAGAATAAAATCGGGGTTGGTGAGTACTACATCGTATTGAAATACGGCCAGTTCTTTTTTAGGATAATAGTTGCCGTTGATGGAGGTTAAAACATTGTCTTTGTCGACGATGCGTCCGCCTTCAAAATAATAACCCATGTTTAGTTTTCGGTCGTAATTTAGTGAGTCGGTATAAAGGGTTGCATCTTTGTTTTCTAATCGAACATTGTGGCGAAGTTTAGCTAACTTCTTTTCTCCGTCGTAATGCAAAATATCGCCATAGATAAACAAGGTGTCGGCTTGTATCATCTTGATGTGACCGGTTGCAACAATGTAATTGGTGCGATCGTAAAAGTAGGCACTGTCGCAGTACATAATCATGTCGTCGTGCCTAAATTTAACATTGCCGTTTAAGATTTGGCAATCGGGCCATCGTTCGTTGTCAAACTCTAATCGGTCGGAATGGTCGATGTATATAAGGGTTTTTTGGCTCCATGCAAATGTAGCCAAAAAGCAAAACAGGAGAAGAATGCCGTGTTGCCTTTTCATGGGGTGTTATTTAATCCAATGTGGGAATTGGAAATTACAATCGCGGTATTCGGGAGCGATGTAGATGTAGGTTTCTTTTTGTTTTTCAAGAATCCACTTTTCTAACTCTTCTTGGTTGCGTTTGCCCGTAACCATATCTTTTAGTAGCTGATAATCGGTATCTGGGTGGGCTCTATGCGCCTTTATGCGCGATTTAAGGCGAACGATAGCGATGCGTTCTTTGTTTTTTTCGTCGGTGTATGAAAAAGGCTGCGAAATTTCACCAACTTCCATTTTGTAGATGGCCTTGGCAATTTCGGCGGGCAATTCTTGCAACTCAAATTTGGTAGTACCATTTTTCATGTTAATCATGGTACCTTCGTTTTGTTGCGACATCTCGTCTTCTGAGTATTGTAATGCGCAATCGGTGAACGATATGTTGTTAAGCCTAATTTCTTTGGCCAAACTGTCTAATTTTTGCGTAGCTTCCATTCTTTCTTTGTAACCAATTTTGGGGGTTAACAAAATATGGCGACAGTTTACTTGGTCGTTTTTGCGTTCTATAAGCTGAATAATGTGATAACCAAACTCTGATTCTACAATGCGCGATACTTTTTTAGGGTCGTATAGCGAAAAGGCAGTATTGGCAAATTCAGGTACTAATTTCCCTTTTGTCATAAATCCTAGCTCGCCCCCTTGTAAAGCGCTGCCGCGGTCTTCTGAATACAGAATGGCCAATGTAGAGAATTCGTATTGTCCCGATTCTACTTTTTCGCGAAAATCGCGCAATTGACTTTTGATGCGCTCTTGCTCTGCTAGGGTAACTTGGGGCGAAATGCTTATAATTTGCACTTCTACTTGTTCGGGGATGGTAGGGATGCTGTCTTTTGGAAAGGTATTGTAGAAGCGTTTAATGTCGGCTGGCGTAATGCGAACATTGCTAAAAATGGTGCGTTGCATTTCTTGTGCCAACAGTTGGTCGTGTACAGCGGTGGTCATGGTAGAACGAATCTCGGCCATGGGCTTTTTAAAGTACTCTTCTACTTTTTCTTTCGAACCAATTTGACTAATAAAGTAGCGGATTCGTGCTTCCACTTGTTGGTTAACAGATGCATCGGGAACGCTAATACTGTCTAATTTGGCTTGTGCAATAAAAAGCTTTTGCAAGGCGATGTTTTCTGGAATGACACAGTATGGATCGCCTTCTATGGTTTCTTTTTCGTATTTGCGTCGTGCAATTTCTGTTTCGATATCGGATTGTAAAATGGGTTCATCGCCAACTACCCATAGTACTTGGTCGATGATGGAATTATTAGCCCAACAGGTAAGGCTTGTTATTATTAGTAAGAAAGCAATGTATATTCTTTGCATGGAGGTTATTCGTTATCGAAAAATATAATTTGGCCGTCTTTAATGGCGTTATTGTACAATGATTGCTGGAATTCGTTGATAAACCGAATTTTTTCTTGGTTTAATAAAATGTTGCGTAATTCGGGTTGCACCATGACGTAGGGTTGAGGTGTACCAGCATTGCATTTACCGGTGATGCGAAGGTAGTGTGCAAAGCCTTCGCTCTGTTGGATTACCGTTCCACGTGTAAGTTTGGGGTCGTTAGAGTCGACCGATTCTGGCAATCGAGAGGCTATTTTGCTGTAAGGCGTCCATTCCTCAATAAAAAACTCGTACTGTACAGCATGTTGCGTGCAATACCCCATTATTTTCTCTAGATTCTCCGAGGTGGTATTGGACAGCCATTTAACAAGGTCGTCTTGGTCGCTTTCTGATAGGGCTACCTTAATATAAATGCCTTTGATAACGGCTTCGTCTAGTGGAAATAGTTCTTTGTCTTTTTCCTAGTAGGAGAGCAGCGAGTCTTCTGGAACTTCTTCTACTTGTTCTGCAATGAGTTGTTGTTGGTAATGGTTAATGGTCAGCTCTTGGCGGTACGATTCGGTCATTTGCTTGATTTTTTCGTTGTTGCCAACGTTGTCGTATGCCATCTTGTACATCAACACCCTGGTAATCCATTGCTTTTTATAGCTATCGATGAGGTACATGCTATCGCTCGAACTGATGTCTTTGGGAATAAAAGCATCTATCTCGTCTTGGTACAAAACTTCGCCATTCACTTCTAAAACGGCATCGCGTGTAAAATCGCGCAACGATTGTTGACAAGCTGTAAAGCCCATCAAAATGCCAATGACGATAGCGATGTAGGTAATATGCCTCATTTAAGTTTGTTTAGTACGTCGTAATGAATGTTGACTTCGTATTTTTGCTGCAAGCTACGTAACCATTCCTCTTCTAGGTAGGTTTGGTAATCGTTTACTACAGGGCCTTTGTTGTAGGTGTATTCTGCAGGGTAATTTTCTTTGTTGTTTTCAAAGAATTGTTTCAATCCTTCTTTATCTTTAGATGCTTTGCTCCAAATAAGGTCGTTGCAGATGTTAAAAAGAAGGATGCCTTCGCGGTACTCGTTCATCAATAAACCAAATTCGGGGTACTTGCTTTCTAGGTGCTTGTTCTCGTATTGGTAGATGCTGTAATTGATAAAGTCGTTAATAGAATCCTTGCCATGAGGCCTTTCTTGGCAGAATTTAGCTAGATCTGCTTGGGTAAGTACTTGATCGGCAAAGGTGGCAATGATGTCGCCTTTTTTGTTCTTTTTAAAATGGTACTCTTTTTTTAGCTTGTCGATAAAGCTTTGGTAAATTTCCATGCGGCGCTCGTCCATGTTAATTTGGGTGTTAATCATGGGTCTGTATTCGTACAAAGAACGAATAGGACGTTTATCGAGCAATTGGAAGATGTGCCATCCGTAAGGAGCTTGCACGGGGTCGCTAATTTGGCCAATTTCGGTAAGAGAGAAAGCAGCGTTTTCTATCCATGGATTGCTCATGCCAATGCTTAACCAAGGTAGCTTGCCTCCTTTGGCAGCGGTATCGTCTTCTGAATTGTTGCGTGCA
>JAZRBL010000036.1:0-6780 GCA_045635045.1 Candidatus Enterocola sp.
CAATAACGTAGTTGCCGCTAATTTTAAAGCGCGAATTGTCGTTGGGAATTTGAAGCTCGTAGTGATCGTAGGTAAAATACGTGTTGCTAGATGTGCTTGCCTCGTCAATGTAGTTGGTGGTAAAACCATCCATGTATTCACTTTCTTGAACGGCCGACTTTTGCCAATTGGCTGTGCAGTGGGTAATGCGATACGAGTAGGTAGCCGCCTCGCTGTTTAAATCGTCAAACGATAGGGTTATCCATTCTTCTTCGCCCAAAGTGACAATGGGGTAGAGGGGTGTTTTGGCATAATTGGCAATTTGCACGCTCTTGATGTTGTTGGCCCAAGAACGTGTTGTGTATTGCGCATGCATCCAAACAGAGCATATCGCACTAACAAAGAGTAGACCTATTTTTTGCCAATTCATGGTGCAAAGATAATACTTTTTTTGTTTAGGCGTTTAGTCGTTTAGTCGTTTAGTCGATTCCCCGATTATTCGGGCTACGCCCTCATGAAGTTGCTCACGCTCGGCAAAGCAAATAAATTTGTTCTGCCCTCGCTTAATCGCAACTTTAGTCGATAAGTTAATAAAATCTCCTTTCTCCTTTCTCAATTCTCATTTATTTTTGTATCTTTGTACCCTATTATGCAATAGAAGTATACTATTTCATTATTATATGGCTAAAGTAATCAAAATCAAGAAGGGTCTCGACATCCGTATGGAAGGCGTAGCAGCCAAAGAATACGGACAGGCGTCGCAAGCCAAATTCATCGGATTTAATCCCGATGATTTCTATGGCATGACTCCAAAACCCATTGCCAAAGTAGGCGATAAAGTCGAAATTGGTTCTGTCTTGTTTGTTGATAAGAAGAATCCAAGCTTTAAAGTAGTTTCTCCCGTAAGTGGAGTTGTGTCTGCTATTAATCGTGGCGAACGTCGTAAAATTTTAGACATCGTCGTAGAAAACGATTACCAAGCAACCCAAGCATCGTTGCCTGCTGTAAACTGGGCTGGTTCTGTAGAAGAAATCAAAGCTGGTTTGTCGGATGCGGGTATGTTTGCTTTCTTTAAGCAACGTCCTTACGATGTAGTGGCTAATCCTACCGATAGCCCTCGCGCTATTTTTATTTCGGCCTTTGATAACGCGCCTTTGGCTCCCGATATGAATTTTATTCTATCGCAAGAAACAGCCAATTTCCAAGCAGCTATCAATGTGTTGGCAAAAATTGCTCCAGTTTATGTAGGCGTAGATAAAAACGCTACCTGGGCAGCTACTTTGCAAGGTGCCGAGGTAACTTGTTTTGATGGTGCTTATCCTGCAAGCAATGTAGGGGTGCAAATCAACAAAGTGGCTCCTATTAACCGTGGCGAATTGGTTTGGACCGTAACTCCACAAGAAGTGGTAATTATGGGTCGCTATATATTAAAAGGTAAACTAGATTTTTCTAAAACCGTTGCATTGGTGGGCGAAAATGTAGTGAAACCTACTTACTATAAAGTAACCATGGGTTCTCCTGTCGCCACCTTAACACACGCTAATATTAGTAAAGGTGTAGCTTCGCGCATTATTGCCGGAAATCCATTGTCGGGTACACAAATTACCGGACAATCGTGGTTGAGTCCATTGGTATCGCAAGTAACCGTTCTTCCAGAAGGCGACAACGTACACGAAATGTTGGGTTGGATTATGCCACGTTTCAGCATGTTTAGTGTAAGCGGTTCGTTCTTGACAGGTATGTGCTCTTGCTTGCGCAATAAAATGACCTTCCATTTTGATACCCGTGTATTGGGTGGTGAGCGTCACATGATTATGTCGGGCGAATACGACAAAGTATTCCCAATGGATATCTATCCAGAATTCCTTATCAAAGCCATTATTGCTGGTGATATCGATAAAATGGAAGCGTTGGGTATTTACGAAGTAGCTCCAGAAGACTTTGCTGCTGCCGAATTTGTTTGCTCTTCTAAAATGGAATTGCAAAAAATTGTACGCAAAGGCTTAGATCTATTGAGAAAAGAAATGTGTTAATTTGAAAACTATAAACAACAAATAATGAATGCTTTAAGAAATTTGCTCGATAAGATTAAACCTACCTTCTCTGAAGGCGGTAAATTATCGATGTTCCGTTCGGTATTCGACGGATTTGAAACTTTCTTGTTTGTGCCAAATACCACCTCTAAATCGGGGGCTCATATTCACGATGCTAACGACTCTAAACGCATCATGATTATGGTAGTAATCGCTTTGATGCCTGCCTTGTTATTTGGTATGTACAATGTTGGTTATCAACACTATTTAGCCATTGGTCAATTAGCAGAAGCTTGCTTCTTGGATGTTTTCTTGTATGGCTTGTTGGCTGTATTGCCAAAAATAGTTGTTTCGTACTTGGTAGGTTTGGGTATCGAATTTACCGTAGCGCAATTTAAAGGCGAAGAAATTCACGAAGGTTTCTTGGTGTCGGGTATTATCATTCCTATGATTGTACCTATCGACTGCCCATTGTGGATGTTGGCATTGGCTACCGCTTTTGCAGTAATTTTTGCAAAAGAAATTTTTGGTGGTACTGGTATGAACATCTTTAACGTGGCCATTGTAACCCGTATGTTCTTGTTCTTCTCGTATCCTTCTAAAATGTCGGGCGATAGCGTTTGGATTGCTAAAGACGGTATTTTAGGTTTGGGCGAAGGAACTGTAGTTGATACCTTTACTGGTGCTACTCCATTGGGTCAAGTAGCCGTATCGCCTACTACACAAACCACTCTTACCAATGCCATTGGCGAACCTACCACTGTGTTGGATGCTATCATTGGTTTGATTCCAGGTTCTATTGGCGAAACCAGCATTATTGCTATTGCATTGGGTGCTATCTTGTTGCTTGTAACTCGCATTGCTAGCTGGAAAGTTATGTTGTCAATTTTTGGTAGTGGTGCTTTAATGGCATGGATCTTTAATGCCGTTGGTCCTGATACTGCAGCCGCAGCTCTTCCCTGGTACTATCACTTGATTTTGGGTGGCTTTGCTTTTGGTGCTGTGTTTATGGCAACCGACCCTGTTACTTCGGCTCGTACCGAAGCCGGTAAATGGATGTACGGCTGTTTGATTGGTGCTTTGGCTATCATTATTCGTGTGTTAAACCCAGGTTATCCAGAAGGTATGATGCTTGCTATCTTGTTTGGTAACGTATTTGCTCCTTTGTTCGACTACTTGGTAGTACAACGCAATATTTCTAAACGTGCTAAACGTGCAACTAAAGCTATTAACTCTTAAATAATAATACCATGAATACTAATAGTAATACTTATACCATTGTATATGCATCGGTCATGGTAATTATCGTGGCTTTCTTGCTTGCTTTTGTTTCGTCTTCGCTAAAAGATAAACAAAACGAAAACGTAGCGTTAGATAAGAAAAAACAAATTCTTTCGTCTTTGAACGTAGAGACCAAAGGTGCTGATGTAGCAACTTTGTATAGCACCATTGTGAAAGAAGAAAAAGTTCTTTCGGCTGACGGTTCTGTAAAAGCAGAAACAGGTGCTTTTGATATCGATTCTAAAATGGAAAATGCAAAACCATTAGAAGAACGTAACTTGCCTTTGTATGTTTGTCAAATTGAAGGAGCAACCAAATACGTATTGCCCGTTTACGGAGCAGGTCTTTGGGGTCCTATCTGGGGATATGTTGCTTTGAACGATGACAAATCTACCATTTTTGGTGTGTATTTTTCTCACGCTGGCGAAACTCCTGGTTTGGGTGCCGAAATTGCTGCAAAACCTTTCCAAGAACAATTTACAGCGTCTCCTAAACAAATTACCCGCAACGGAGAGTTTACCTCTGTAGCCATTGTTAAACCTGGTAAAATGGACGAAACCCGCGATTACGTAAACGGTATTTCGGGTGGTACCATTACCTCGCAAGGTGTAGATGCTATGTTGCAAAACAGTTTAGGTCAATATGTTAACTTTTTAAAACAATAAGGAGGGATAGATTATGAGCTTATTTTCTAAAGAAAATCGCGAAGCATTCTTGTCTCCGCTATGGAAAAACAACCCAGTTACCATGCAAGTGTTGGGTATTTGCTCGGCCTTGGCTGTAACTGTAAAATTAGAACCTGCTTTGGTAATGGGTATTTCGGTAACCATTATTGTGGCTTTATCTAACTTAGTTATATCGTTGTTGCGTAATACCATTCCTAACCGTATTCGTATTATTGTACAATTGGTGGTAGTTGCCGCTCTTGTAACCATTGTAAGTGAATGCTTAAAAGCTTTTGCGTACGATGTAAGCGTACAACTTTCGGTATACGTGGGTCTTATTATTACTAACTGTATCCTAATGGGTCGTTTGGAAGCCTTTGCAATGGCCAATGGTCCATGGTCATCTTTCTTAGATGGTTTGGGTAATGGTTTTGGTTATGCTGCTATTTTGGTAGTGGTGGCATTTGTGCGCGAATTGTTCAGCGCTGGAACCTTGTTAGGTTTTCATGTAATTCCCCAATGTGTGTATGACCTTGGTTATATGAACAACGGTTTAATGTTGATGCCTCCTATGGCCCTTGTTTTGTTGGGTTGCATTATTTGGTATCAACGTGCTAAAAATCCTGAGTTAAACGATTAATGACCCATAATACAGAATCATCATGGAAAATTTATTAAGTTTATTTGTTAAGTCGATTTTTGTCGACAACATGATTTTTGCCTATTTCTTGGGTATGTGCTCTTATTTGGCTGTATCGAAGAATGTTAAAACGGCATTTGGTTTAGGTATTGCGGTTATTTTCGTATTGCTTATTACCGTTCCAGTTAACTACTTGTTAGAAAACTTTGTACTAAAAGCAAATGTATTGGTAGAAGGCGTCGATTTAAGCTTCCTTAGCTTTATCTTGTTTATTGCTATTATTGCTGCTATTGTACAATTGGTAGAAATGGTGGTAGAACGCTTCTCTCCATCGTTGTATGCTTCGTTGGGTATTTTCTTGCCTCTTATTGCTGTAAACTGTGCCATTATGGGTGCTTGCTTGTTTATGCAACAACGTGAGTTTGTAAACGTAGGCGAA
Source organism: Candidatus Enterocola sp. (assembly GCA_045635045.1). Classification (GTDB taxonomy): domain Bacteria; phylum Bacteroidota; class Bacteroidia; order Bacteroidales; family Paludibacteraceae; genus Enterocola. Next base: position 5,038 of record JAZRBL010000036.1, read on the forward strand.
GCTACTGTGTATGCCTTAGGTTCGGGTATTGGTTGGTTAATTGCCATTGTATGCTTGGCTGCTATTCGCGAAAAAATGGCTTATAGCGACGTTCCAAAACCTTTGCGTGGTTTGGGTATTACCTTTATTACCGTAGGTTTGATGGCCTTGGCATTTATGTGTTTCTCTGGTTTAAAAATTTAAGAAAGGACAATAACTATGTTATTAGCAATCAATATGACAATGATAGGAATCAGTATTGCTGTGTTCCTTGTTAGTATCCTTGTAATGGTAATCGTACTGTTGGTAGCCAAACGTTATTTGTCTCCTTCAGGTGCAGTTAAGGTAACCCTTAACGGCGAAAAAACCATGGAAGTAGCTTCTGGTGGTACGCTTTTGGGTACCATGGCTGTAGAAGGTGTATTCTTGCCTTCTGCTTGTGGTGGTAAGGGTTCTTGCGGCCAATGCCGTTGCCAAGTACCAGAAGGTGGTGGCGAAATTCTTCCTACAGAAGCGGTTCACTTTAGTCGTAAACAAATTAAAGATAACTGGCGCTTGGGTTGCCAAGTAAAAGTGAAAGGCGACATGAGTGTGAAAGTTCCCGAATCTGTATTGGGTGTAAAAGAATGGGAATGCGAGGTTATCTCTAACCGCAACGTGGCTACCTTTATTAAAGAATTTAAGGTTAAATTGCCTGCAGGCGAACACATGGACTTTGTTCCAGGTTCGTATGCGCAAATTGTTATTCCAGAATACGATCTTAACTACGCAGACTTTGATCGTTCGTTAATTGGCGATTTGTACGTTCCTGCTTGGGAAAACTTCGGTTTGTTCAACCTAAAACAAAAAAATACCGAGCCTACCATTCGTGCGTACTCAATGGCTAACTATCCAGACGAAGGTGATATCATCACCCTTACTGTACGTATCGCAACTCCTCCATTCAAACCAAAAGACCAAGGTCCTGGCTTTATGGATGTTCCTTGCGGTATTGCGTCTACCTATATTTTCTCGCTAAAACCTGGCGATAAAGTAATTATGAGTGGTCCTTACGGCGACTTCCACCCAGAATTTGACAGCAAACGCGAAATGATTTGGGTAGGTGGTGGTGCCGGTATGGCTCCTTTGCGTGCACAAATCATGCACATGCTTAAAACCCTTAACACACGCGACCGTGAAATGCACTATTTCTATGGTGCACGTGCTATCGACGAGGTATTCTTCTTGGAAGACTTCTTGGAATTGGAAAAAGAATTCCCCAACTTCCACTTCCACTTGGCGCTTGACCGTCCAGACCCCAAAGCCGATAAATTGGGTATTAAGTACACCGCTGGTTTTATTGCTCCAGTTATGGGCGATACCTACCTAAAACAACACGAAGAACCAGAAGAAATCGAATACTACCTATGCGGTCCTCCAATGATGGCAAAAACCGTGCTTGACTTGTTAGACAGCCTAGGTGTTGAAAAAGATATGATTCACTTTGACGACTTCGGTGGATAACATCAAAAAAGGAACGAATTTTCGTTCCTTTTTTTGTTGGTCTTAATAAGTTTTCTTATCTTTGCAAAGATTTGAGGGGAACAGTAGTTCCCCTCTTGTGTTTTCTTATCCTATATACATGATAGATAAAAGTGTTGTTAGTCAGATAGTTACAGAGTTTTTAGAAGGCAATGATTGCTTTTTAGTCGATGTAATTGTGCAACCCGGTAATTTTATTGTGGTTGAAATTGATAGCGAAACAGGGGTAGATATTGATACCTG
>JAZRBL010000037.1:0-16835 GCA_045635045.1 Candidatus Enterocola sp.
AAACTTGGTAACTACAACCCCACGGTTGCAGAACGACGAGTTAGCAGCCTCAAATACATCGGGGAAAGTAGGATCGTAAGCCGAGTTCACATCGGCCGATAGGCATTTTGAAGCCGATAACACGATGCGGGCTTTGCTTCCCAAAGTTTCGGCAATATCTTCGATAAAGTAAGCCATAAAAGTAGATTCCAAACCGGTATTGCCACAGCTGCCAATTTCTTCTTTATCTGCCAATACGCACAAAGCAGTATGCGTAGGGTTTTCTAGTTCTAGAATGGCTTTTAAGGCGGTGTACGAGCAAACACGGTCGTCGTGTCCGTATGCGCCAATAAGGCTACGATCCAAACCAACGTCTTTGGCTTTCATGGCAGGAACTGCCGATAGTTCTGCCGAACGGAAATCTTTTTCGGTAATGCCGTATTTTTCGTTTAGAATTTGCAAGATTTGTTCTTTTACCAAGCATTTAGCATCGGTTTCGTCGGTTACAGGTACCGAACCTATCAACAAATTAAGCTCTTCGCCTTTAATCAATTCGGGTGCCGAACGCTTCATTTGATCTTGCGCCAAGTGAGGCAACAAATCGGTAATGTACAAAACGGGATCGTTGTCGTCTTCGCCAATGCACACCTCTTTTTTGGTACCATCGGCCAAGAAAACTACACCATGAAGCGACAATGGCATGCTTACCCATTGGTATTTTTTGATACCACCGTAATAGTGGGTTTTAAAGTATGCCAACTCTTCTTTTTCGTACAAGGGGTTTTGTTTTAGGTCTAAACGACAAGCATCAATGTGCGCTGCCAAAATGCGTACTCCCTCGCTAATAGGCGCCGAACCAATTACTGCCAAAATAATGGATTTATTGCGGTTTTGGTAGTAAATTTTATCGCCTGCTTGCAAAGGCATTCCCCAAGTAAAGGGTTTAAAGCCTGCAGCTTCTGCCATTTGAACGGTTACCTGAACGGCTTCGCGTTCGGTTTTGGCTTTATCTAAAAAGTCTTTGTACGCATCACAAAATTGAAATGCAGCAGCTTGCTCCGCTTTGTCTATTTGCGTAGCAATATGGGGTTGTTTGTAAGTTAATTCGCTCATTTTCTTCTTAATTCTTTATAGTAAAACAATCCTGTTAATATCAAACTGATAGCTATAGAAACATACAACGATGGGTTATAGGGTAAATTCAACCCCTCGTCGGCTATTAGAATATACAAAGATACTACTATTGTCATAAAAATAGCAGGAATAAGGGTCATTAAATGCCATTTTCTGCGGGTACGCATCAACCATACACTCAATGCCCACAGGGTAATAACGCCCAAGGTTTGGTTGGCCCAGGCAAAATAACGCCAGATGATGTTAAATCCTTCTACATCGCTCAAACTATACAATAGTATACCGCTGGCAAGCAAAAACATAGGAACGCATATTAACAAGCGTTTCTTGATGGGCGTTTGATCGATGGCAAAGATATCTGCTATGATAAGTCGAGCCGAACGAAAAGCCGTATCGCCCGATGTTATGGGAGCAAAAACAACCCCTAAAATGGCCAAAACACCTCCTACCGTTCCCAACCAACTTGTAGAAATCTCGTTTACAATAACAGCTGCATTATTTTCTGCCATGCCATGTTGGTTAAAGAACACATTGGCTGCAGCCGCCCAAATAAGGGCAACAATACCTTCTACAATCATAGCCCCGTAAAAAATAGGGCGTCCTTGTTTCTCGTTGGTCATGCAACGTGCCATCATGGGCGATTGGGTAGCATGAAAACCCGATATAGCCCCACAAGCAATGCTAATAAACAACATGGGGAAAATAGGCGTATCTACAGCCGATGGATGGGTATTCTGCAAACCATCCGTAATTTCGGGCAACATCGATCCCTTGGTAAACAATACTACCAAGATACCAACCGCCATAAACAGCAAAGCAACAGCAAATAAGGGGTACACCTTGCCTATGAGTTTATCAATGGGCAACATCGATGCCAACAAATAATACAAAAAGATGATAAGCATCCACCACTGTTGATGAAGCGAGGTTAAGTTTTGAAGCAAACCTGCAGGACCGCTCACAAAAACAACACCCACCAACACCATTAGCACAATGGAAAACAAACGGGTAAACTGTTGTACGCTCAGTCCTAGGTACTTACCTATTAGTTCGGGTAAACTGGCACCGTTGTTGCGCAACGACAACATACCTGCCAAATAGTCGTGTACTGCACCGGCAAAAATACATCCCAGCACAATCCAAATATAGGCAGACGTACCAAACTTGGCACCCATAATAGCACCAAAGATAGGTCCCAACCCTGCAATATTTAGGAACTGAATGGTAAATATCTTCCAAGGTTTTAGAGGGACATAATCCACCCCATCGTTATTTGCCACTGCTGGCGTCGTCCTTTGGGCATCGGGCGCAAAGACGCGTTCCACTAGTTTACCGTAGAGCGCATAACCCAATATAAGCAACAATAAAGAGACTAAAAATGTAATCATAGTATCGATTTAAGAGAGGGTAAAGATAGCACTTTTTTAAGAGAATGAATATTTTTCAATTATAGTACTCTTTAAACCGCTCTAGCATTCCATAGTCTTTTTTAAAGATCTGGAGCAATGTAGAGTCAATAACCATTGTATCTATATTATAGGTACAAAGATAATCACCTGTAGTTGGAGTTTGCTTTACTCTCTCAAGATATAATTTATCATTATCAGACATTTCTTCTTTATAATTCAAACAATAAGAACATGTATCATCCAATATAAAGATACATTCTTTAAAAAATTCTATATAATGATATGTTCCAATATTACCTCCAGGATATGTTTCCATTGTCGTATATTTAATAAACTGTATAGATGCCGTATCCCAAGATGACACTAAAACTTCTTTATTGCCTACATCAGTCACTTGAGTACAAACTAAATCTTTTTCTAATTTATTTTCATATATAGTACGTACATTATGAATTAGATTTAATTCTTGTGAACATGCTGTTAGAAATGCAGCAACAAAGACACTTAATAAAATATTTTTATTCATAAGTATTTATTATAGATTCTATTTTACTTTAAAGCATTGACAGGAATTACATCAAGAGCTATTGTAATAGAAGCAGCCTCTTTGTTATTCTCCTATTTATAATACTCGCTAAATTGTTCTAGCATGCTATAGTCTTTTTTAAAGATGGGGAGTAGCGTAGAGTCGATGGTGAGGGTATCACACCATGTATAATTTAAATGAGCGTTCTCAGTATGGGTCATCTTCACATGTTGAAAATAGATATCTTTTTCGATTTCATTATTATAGATTTCAGACCATTTAAAGTATGTAGTATCTGTTAGATTATATAATTTTGTATCCTTAGTTATAACTCTTTGTTCTTCTCCTAGATCTGACAAACCCATAAAATCAACCTCAACCATCTGTTCATTTACAAAGTTGATAGTAGCGGATTCTAGTTCATTTATGTATATTTGTTTTGTTCCTATATTTGTTTCGCATATAAAAATGATTTCTTTATCCAATTTATTCTCCACATTTATAATTAATTCGTCTCTGGTATGAACTAACTTCTCACAGGAAACAAATGGTATAGCTATAAATATCCAGATAACTATATGGTTAATTAAATTCTTCATATTTATCAAATTCATTTTTAATAATTGTGGCATAATTACTTTTCTCTCTAATTAAGTAATTCTTAAATTGGCTTATGGTGTTACATGATGCAATCCCCTTCTCAAATACCTTATCTGAAACATAACTACTAATATCATTTATCAAAGCAGCATATCTATACTCGATCTCATTTACACGTGAGTATGGAGTTGCATCGTACCTTGAATTGCCATATTTCACCATTTGTATAGAGTTATATTTCAAAAACTCCTTACTTAGCTTCCATTGCCTATAGTTGGCCCAACCTTCGCTCAGTGCTATATATTCCCAATAATCACCTCCTTTTTCCCCGTAAGGATCTCCATTGGGCGATGTCATTGCATTTTTTGCTTGTTGATAAACATTATTACTCCAATATTTTGAAGCAAACCAGACTCCTTTATTGTTTTTCATCGCTTGTACATGAGTCGCATGCGTCAATTCATGCCAAACCGTGGATACCATTTTTTCATATTGACCTAAGTTTGGTTCATAACATAACATTAAGTCAGGAAGTCCCCACCACAACAAAAAATAAACAGCAGCCTCGCCCACACCACCAAAAAGAACATCAATAGGAATATTTGCTCCAGAAGTAAACGACATATTTAAGTGGTTGTTTAAAAGAGGTGCAGAAGAACTTCTTAACTTGTCATGAATTGCCACCTTCAGTTGTTTGGGTGGTAATGTAAGATCGTTTTCTCTAGCAATATCTATATAATCATATATAGCTTTATTTATTAAACACTTTCCCCATGCTTTGTGATTAACACTTATTTTAAAGTCATTCCTATCAGGAGAAAAACTACCTAAATTATATGATTCATTCCACAAACAAAGGACTCCACCTATACTAAGATTCATCGTCCATTTATTATCTCCATTTTGACCAACCATTTGAAGGTAGCATTGTATATTATTAGTGCATAACAATTTATTTAATTTGGTCCTACTCTTGTAATAACCATTATTATCTGTTATCGCTTCTATTCTTGTAAACCATCGCCACATTACCACCTTTATGCCTTTTACAGGTTCATACCCTTTTGGCGTTTGAAGTTTTACCGTTCCTTCGGGATAATAGTAAATACCACAGTCTGTCCAACTCCACCAAAGAAAACTTTTTTGAGCACATTCTTCAAACATCATACGATTTTCAACCTGTCCTTTATTTGGTAATTGATTCTCATTCCCAGTCAAAATAAAAGATTGAATCAATAAAGCCGTAACAAAATCATCATCCATAGTCTTACCATCAAATGCTCTATTTTCAACACCTGTTTGATTTATTTCAGTTTCTATGTAATATTCACTATTCTCTGGAATAAACAATTCTTCTATTACTTCAAAATCTATGCCATCAGGATTTATATATCCAGGCTTTACAACAGTATATAATGTTTTAATTTCAGATTCTTGAAATTCCTCTAAATAATCTCCTTCTTGTACTATCTCGTAATCAAGAGGAATTTGTGATAATGTTAAAGTTGTGTCTAAAACAAGTTTATTAAACTGTGTACTATCAACCTTAAAACAGATATACCAATCTGTAGGATAAATCTCCACATTAGAAGCGCTTCTGTTTATCACACCTGCTTCCTCTAATTCATTAGGTTTACTCCTTAAACTATCTAATGCTAATTGCATATTTTCAATAGAAAAAGGATTTTCCAATCTATCACCCAATATTATAGGTCTTAATTCATTATCAATGCATTCGTCAACCACAGACTCTTGTGGCAAATCCACAGATTCATTCACTGTTGAAAACTCTGCACTTCTATCCTCACAGCCAATTAAAAACAATAGCCCTGCTATTGTCATACATACTCTACCTAATTTTATCATATCATATCTGTTATTTTATTCTAGCAAAAGTTTACAAGTGGCAAAAGTAAATAATTTTAGGGTATACATTACCATAAAATACAAAAAAAGGATTGCATTTTAAGAGAATGCGAGGGATGGAATAAAAAAATAGGGATAACGAAAATCGTTATCCCTACTAAATTGTTACGAAACAAGCGCTAATTATCGTTTAAGATTTGGCTCGTCAGATACAGTTAATTTTTTTCTGCCTTTTGCACGACGTGCTGCCAATACTCTGCGTCCGTTTGCAGTAGCCATTCTTTCACGGAATCCGTGTTTGTTTGCTCTTTTTCTGTTAGAAGGTTGGAATGTGCGTTTCATAATTATAATGTTTTTATTTATTTTCTACAATTTGGACGGCAAAGATAATGAGTTTTTTTTATTTCGCAAAATATTTTTAAAACTTTTATCCAATCAAGTTTTTACCCGACATTTCTGCAGGTTGTTCCAAGCCCATGATATGCAAGATAGTAGGTGCAACGTCTGCCAAAATACCGTCTGCAATTTTTGCATCCTTGTTTTCGGTTACATACACACAAGGAACAGGATTCAACGAGTGAGCGGTATTAGGAGTATCATCGCTGTTTACTGCGTTATCGGCATTACCGTGGTCGGCAATAATGATTACTTCGTAACCATTGGCTTTCGCTGCCTCTACCGTTGCATTTACGCAAGCATCTACAGCTACTACTGCTTTTTCAATAGCTTCGTATACACCTGTGTGACCTACCATGTCGCCATTTGCGTAGTTAACCACAATGAAATCGAATTTTTGAGTACCGATAGCTTCAACCAAAGCATCTTTTACTTCGTAAGCACTCATTTCGGGTTTAAGGTCGTAAGTAGCTACTTTTGGCGAGTTGATAAGGATACGTTCTTCGCCTTCGTATGGAGTTTCGCGACCACCGTTAAAGAAGAAGGTTACGTGTGCGTATTTTTCGGTTTCTGCAATGTGCAATTGCGATTTACCTTGGTTAGAAAGGAATTCGCCCAAGGTATTTTGTACGTTTTCTTTGTCGAACAAGATGTGAGCACCAGTAAACGAAGCATCGTAAGGAGTCATGCAATAGTATTGCAAACCAGGGATGGTTTTCATGCCTGCTTCTGGCATATCTTGTTGGGTCAATACGATGGTCAATTCTTTAGCACGGTCGTTACGATAGTTAAAGAAAATAACCACGTCGCCTTCTTGAATGCGAGCATCTACGGCGCTATTTTTAATAGGTTTGATAAACTCGTCGGTAACGCCTGCATCGTACGAATCTTGTACAGCTTGTACCATATCGGTAGCTTCGGAACCTACACCGTTTACCAACAAATCGTATGCTTCTTTTACACGTTCCCAACGTTTATCGCGGTCCATTGCATAGTAACGACCAATGATGGTAGCAATTTTGCCAGCGGTTTTTTGCGTATGTGCACTCAATTGTTCAATAAAACCTTTACCGCTTTTTGGGTCGGTATCACGACCATCCATAAAACAGTGAATAAAGGTATTATCGATGCCGTATGCTTGGGCAATTTCGCATAATTTGAACAAATGATCAAAAGAGCTGTGTACACCACCGTTAGAGGTTAGACCCATAAAGTGTACGTTTTTGCCGTTTTCTTTAGCATAAGTAAAGGCATTTACCACCTCTGGGTTTTGCATAATGCTACCCGATTGGCATGCTTTGTTGATTTTTACCAAGTCTTGGTACACCACGCGACCGGCGCCAATGTTTAAGTGACCCACTTCTGAGTTACCCATTTGGCCGTCGGGCAAACCTACGTTTTCGCCAGAGGCTTGCAATTGCGAGTTAGGATATGTTTGAATCAAATAATCCCAATAAGGAGTAGGTGTGTTGTAAATAACGTCTGCTTTACCTTTGTTACCAATTCCCCATCCGTCTAGGATCATCAATAATGCTTTGTTTGCCATAGTTGTAATTATTTATAAATGTGATTGCAAAGATACAAAATAAAAGTCAATAATAATCATACCTTAAACACGATTCTTATTGCCCACCACACAAAAAACAGCGCCACATAGGCTAGCAATACTTTTCTACTATAAATCCACTTGTTTAGTTTATCGAACACACCATGTATGTTGTACCACTTGCCCAAAACAGCCAACGTAGCATACGGCAAGGACAACAACAAAAACGGGTTCATGCAAAAAGCACTCCACACATGCCCCGTTAGCAACAGGTGTAAAAAGCGTTGAATACCACACGACGGGCAATAAGTACCCGTCAACAGCCACCACGGACATTTAGGCACCCAAACAGCATTTTCGGGCACCACGTAGTAATAAAAAATACCGATAGCCAACAAAACTATCGGTATTAGTACACGAATAAGGGTGCTACGCATCTTATTACAAATTCATTAATGCATCCGAACCTCCATATGTCATTGCTACTAGCAATAACACTATATATAAGAAGATTCCTAGGACTGCAATAGCAGCACCCCAAATAGAGAAATTTCTAGCCGATTTTGCCGCTGCTTTTGCCTCGTCGTAACGACCTTGCGACCACAATTTATCTACAGAGCATGCCTTTACAATGGCAATAACACCCAACGGAATACAACACAATGTGGTACATAAAATTGCCCACACTAAATTATTATCCGGACAAGATGCGAACAAAGATTGTTCATTGTCTTGAATGGGCTGAGTTTCTTGATTTTCTTCCATAAAACTAAAATTTAGTTATACATATGCTACAACAAAAGTAACTTTAAATTTCGTATCCAACAACATCTTTTATAAAATTTAACCAACTAGGACCAATTCGGATAAAAATCAAGTTCCTAACGCAACAGGAATTTTAGCGTTATTTACCTTGCCTGACAGGGTAATGTATTCTATTACAACCATATAAATTCCTACGCTGCAGGGTTCGCCGGCATCGTCGCGTCCATCCCAATAAGTGCTACCAACCGCCGCCAATAAAGTATTGTTATACAACCGATAAACCGGAACACCTTGCAAGTTATACACCCAGGCATTGGCAATGGTACCTTCTTCAACGCGGTGGTATATACTTAGGTATTGTTCTTGAGGCGCAAACCAACTATCCGACAGCCAAAACGCCTTGTCAGTGCCTGAATCGGTAGAACCATCGGGCAAAATTTGACTTTGTGAATTGACACACCCTGGTGTTGCCATCACATCGGACGATGACGAGAACCAATCTACCCCGTCTACAGGTACGCGCTCTAACGAGAATCCCTCGGCATCGTATAGTTGACTGTGATGCATTTTATCGGAATAGACCATAGAATCGAGTACCGCTGCATCACTCAAAAGATACACCCGACCCGAATCGTTGACCAAATTGGGCAAGGCGCCCACCTGTAGAAAATTTTCGTAGCAAGCATCGGGATACTGCTCCAGTAGAATACTATCGGACGATGTAATGGCTATGTATTGTTCGGGATGCAACGAATAGGCTGGTAGTTTTACCTCTTTTTTACCCGTTGATAATACGCACCGATTTAGGTTGATAATGGCATCGGAAGCATTGTACAACTCTACAAAATCAACCCCATCGGGAAAGGGATCGTACAATACCTCGGTAATGTATAGGTGCTCGATGGGCGGCAAAACAGGTGCTTGATAGGCATCGCCAACGGCCGATAATTTAGAAAAAGCAAAAGCCGTGTTTCGGGTTTTGGTAAACTTGCAGCTAAATCCCCAAGCCCTACTTTGAGTATAAGTATTATCTAGTATCGTAGTTGTAGACAACCAAGTACCTTTATCTAAAGCATACTGCAACTGCCACTCAAATTGTTGACTGCGTGTTACTTTAATATGCACGTCTATTGGGGCCTGGCTCAAAATAGCATCGGGAGCTGATAGCAATAGATGATTTTTTGTTTCATCTTGCCGATACAAGGCAATGGTTTTGTTTGTACCGCCAATTTGCACAAAATAACCACACAAGGGAGCGGTAAGACAGGTAGTATCGGCCATTACATACACCCTGGCAAGGTTGGAAGAGCTGGGCACATACTGCAACTGAACGGTAGCTTGCCAATTCGCATTGACCGCAGCCCGAGAAGAGGTTGAAAGATACACCGTATCAGCCACAGCGGGCGCATTGAGCGTAAAAGTAGCATCGTTGTACTGAAAACAAGCAACATCCCCTTGCCAAGCAAGTAGGAAACATGGCTGTAGCAATAGCCAAAGAAATAGCATTTTCTTCATAAAAAAGTGTTAGATAACGAATTAAAATAGTATTTTTGCAGTCGATTTGTTGACATCGACAACAAGACAAAGGTAAGAAAATCAAATTAATAATCATTTAATAAAACACTAAAAAAATGAATGTAGCCATTGTTGGAGCCAGCGGTGCCGTTGGACAAGAATTTTTAAGGGTATTGGCGGAACGTAATTTCCCCATTAGCAACTTGTATTTATTTGGTTCTGCACGTAGCGCAGGTACTACCTACGAGTTTAAGGGCAAAACCTATACCGTTAAAGAATTAAAACACGGCGACGACTTTAAAGATATTGACATTGCCTTTACATCGGCTGGTGCTGGTATTTCGAAAGAATTTGAAAAAGACATTACCAAATTTGGTGCGGTAATGATTGACAACTCGAGCGCTTTCCGTATGGACAACGACGTTCCATTGGTAGTTCCTGAAGTAAATGCTGCCGATGCTAAAGATCGTCCACGCGGTGTTATCGCTAACCCCAACTGCACCACCATTCAAATGGTAGTAGCATTAAAAGCCATCGAAAACCTATCGCACATTAAACGCGTACACGTTTCTACCTACCAAGCTGCGAGCGGTGCTGGTGCAGCTGCTATGGCAGAATTGGAATTGCAATACCGTCAAGTATTGGCTGGCGAAGAAGTTACTGTAAACAAATTTGCTTACCAATTGGCATTCAACTTGATTCCTCAAATTGACGTATTTACCGAAAACGGTTATACCAAAGAAGAAATGAAAATGTACAACGAAACCCGCAAAATTATGCACTCTGACATTGAAGTAAGTGCTACTTGCGTACGTGTACCTTCGCTTCGTGCTCACTCTGAAGCACTTTGGGTAGAAACCGAACGTCCTATCAGCATCGAAGAAGCAAAAGAAGCATTTGCTGCTGCAGACGGCGTTGTTTTGGAAGACAATCCAGCCGAAAAAGTATATCCTATGCCACTTTTCAAATCGGGCTTGGATCCTATCTTTGTTGGCCGTATCCGCAAAGACCTAGCTAATCCAAACGGTCTTACTTTCTGGTGCGTAGGCGACCAAATTAAAAAAGGTGCAGCGCTAAATGCTGTACAAATTGCAGAATACTTAATTAAAGAAGGTGACATTAGAAAATAATAACTCGGTTATTTTTTCTAACAATTTGGCTTCCGATGTAAATGCCCTTTTACAGGGCGTTTCGTCGGAGCAATTGTTTATACTAACCGATACACAAACCCAGCAATACTGTTTGCCCTTATTGCAAAGCGAAGGAGCGTTGCAGCAGGCAAAAGTGTACACCATGCCCAGCGGCGACGAGCACAAAACCATCCAGACTGTGGTGGACATTTGGAAGTTTATGGGCGAGAACGGCGGTACCCGCCATTCTATGCTCATTAACATAGGAGGTGGCGTGGTAACCGATTTAGGTGGTTTTGTGGCCAATACCTTTAAACGTGGCATTCGTTTTATCAACATCCCCACTACCTTGCTATCGATGGTAGATGCGGCTGTAGGAGGTAAAACAGGCATCAACTTTAACGGGCTAAAAAACGAGATTGGCGTTATCCATCCTGCCCAAAACGTCATTATCTACCCTGCCTTTTTAAAATCGCTCGACACCCAAAACCTGCTTTCGGGCTATGCAGAAATGCTCAAACACGGCTTGCTATCGTCGCGCAACGAAATGGCACGACTTAGCAGTTTTGATGCCACAAAACCCGATTATGCACTCTTGGCATCGCTTATCGAGACATCGGTACAAATTAAAGCCCATATTGTAGCGCAAGACCCTACCGAAAAAGGCATTCGCAAGGCGCTTAACCTGGGCCACACCATTGGCCACGCCTTTGAAAGCTATTCGCACGCTACGGGTCGCCCTATTTTGCACGGCCATGCTGTAGCATGGGGCTTGATTGGCGAGCTGTTCCTATCGCACAAGGTGCAAGGGTTTCCGCAAGACATTATGATCGATACCATTCGATTCATTAAAGATAGTTACGGGGTATTTGAGATTACCTGCAACGACTACCCTGCCCTGTACGAATACATGGCACACGACAAAAAGAATGCCGCCGCTGGCGAGGTGAACTTTACGCTACTAAAAGACGTAGGCGATATTGTTCCCAACTGCATTGTAGAAAAGGAATTGATTTTCCAAGCCCTGGACTTTTACCGAGATAGCGTAGGAATTTAATTAGGAATTAGGAATTAGGAGTTATAGGACTACAAACAAAAAAAAGAGCATTCCGCAAAGGAATGCTTTTTGTTTGTAGTCCCGCCGGGAATCGAACCCGGATCTAAAGTTTAGGAAACTCGTATTCTATCCATTGAACTACAGGACCTTGCTTTATAAGGAATGCAAAGTTACGATTTTACCTCCATACTCGCAATAGCCCGAATGGCCGATTCGTACATAGAATACCAACGATGCCACCTTCCTGCATCCGACAATACATCGTTGTGATAAATGCAAACAAACTCGCCTTTTACCTGGCGCACCTTGTCTGCCATTTCCATCATAGTAGAATAAATTTCTTCGCGCGTGTATTTTAAGCTGCGCAAAACATCGTCACAAAAGGCAATGGGGTGAATGGTTAGTTTGTAATAATCTTCTTTTTCTAAGTCGTAATAGCGATAGGGCGTACAAGTACTGGCCCTAAATCCCACCATAGTTAGGTAAGCCATACTGTAATCGTCTTTAATGGACGCTTTTAGCAAGTTTCTATACGAAACAGCGGTTTTAAATCGCATCCTGTAAAAGCAATTCATGGTTACCTGCGATTTGGTAATTTTGTATAGCTTTTTGCGCTCCGACATCAGTTTTGAGATATTGACTGCAGCATTGGCCCCACTATGTAGCTCAAACAAATAATTATGCATCAGCAACTTGCGATACGTCATTTGGGTAGCATAAATAGGACGTTCCAACCACGAATCATACGCCACTCGCAAAAAGAAAATAGGTGTAAGGTTATTGCGATTGTGCAATTGAAGCAACGAGCCGAAGTTACAGAATGGGTCTTCTGAAAGGCGCAAAAGCGACTTTACTTGCGTTTTTAACGCTGCCCACCTACCCTTTACAATATTGCGAAAAAACTGATGGGTATTATAAACAAAGGATCTATTTTGGTACTTAAATAGTCTATCGATGGCAATAATAGGTCTGAACAAGAAACGACGTTGGTCATTCTCGGCGTAGCAAGCAAAGTGCGCTTTCAGTTCTCCCTCAAACATCGCCACCCATTTATCTACCAAAGGTTCTTGCAAGAAACCTTGTTGGTAAGCCAAACTAGACTGAGGCTTAAACCTTCCAAAGGAATCAAGCTGTTCTGGCGTAGCAACCCATTCTTCGTAGCGAGTTATCAGATAAAAAATAGCCGAAAAAATATCGAACGGAATATTACCTCCTTGTACAGCAAAAAAAGTTTTTAGGCCGTTCCACTCGTTCATTTCTATAGACTGAGGTTTTACCCCTTTCTTAAAAAGCAAACCATGGGGGCAGATCTGGTAAACTCCCTTAGGACAAACCTCTGAGGTGTAAGCTACCACCACATGTTGTGTAACATCTGGCAACTCTGCTAACGTTTTGACCCAAGTTACTTCTTGATTCAGCATGGTTGCAAATACATGCAAACAAGTATACTGAACACGTGGAGTAAATTTTTCTGTATATAAATAAATCATTCTTCTAATGTATTTTGGTCTGAGAAACTATAGTAACGATTACCCGCTATAATAATATGATCCAATACTTTTATTTCTAATTGCTGAGCTGCCTCTATAATGGTGCGCGTCAATAATCTGTCTGCATGACTTGGGCTGCAGGTTCCAGAAGGATGGTTATGACACAGTACCATACTGGATGCCAAATGCAACACGGCTTGTTTTAAAATCATTCGGCAATCTACAGGGGTTTGATGCACTCCACCAAGCCCTACCCTAAACTTGGTTATGGGCCGATTGGCTCTATTTAAGAGCAGTACCCAAAACTCTTCGTGCGTGATGTCTGCTAACAGCGGCCTAAATATAGCGGCTGCTTGCTCACTAGAACGGATGGACTCTTCTTGCACGGTTTGTTCGCTGCCGTGCCTTCTGCCTAACTCTAGCGCTGCTGCAATGGTTACCGATTTAGCTGGACCTATACCCGTTACCAGCGTAGCAAGCTCCTTTACATCCTTTCTACCCAAATCTGCCAAACGGTTGTTGCATAACTGCAAAAGTTTTTTGGCCAAATCGAGCGCTGAATCTTTGGACGTTCCCGTTGCTATTAAAATGGCTAAGAGTTCTGCATTCGATAAAGAAGCTGCACCCTTATGAATCATTTTCTCGCGCGGTCTATCGTCGGCCGACCACGACCGTATACCGCGGCATTTGCCTTCTTCGTACATAATTAAGTTTTTAGATGGTGAATAGTTTACGCTACTTTTATTGAAAGTGTGAAGATACTTTTTTTTTCACAAAGAGCATAAAAAAAACCTCTCTTTTTTGAAGAGAGGTTAAATCTTAATGGTTATTTACTTAGGCCAATTTGTTAACGTGAAGAGCCAATTTAGATTTCAAGTTGTTGGCTTTGTTTTTGTGAATCACGTTTTTCTTTGCTAGT
The DNA here is from genome assembly GCA_045635045.1 of Candidatus Enterocola sp. Lineage (GTDB taxonomy): Bacteria > Bacteroidota > Bacteroidia > Bacteroidales > Paludibacteraceae > Enterocola. Next base: position 14,333 of record JAZRBL010000037.1, read on the forward strand.
TTGTCTAACATGGCTGATACTACAGGTAGTAAAGCAGCGGCCTCATCTTTTTTGTGCATCGCGCGCAATTTGCGAACTGCGTTGCGTGCCGTCTTGGCATAATACTTATTATGCAAACGACGTTTTTCAGTTTGTCTGATTCTCTTTTCAGACGATTTGTGGTTTGCCATCTTATGTTCTTTTTTAAATTTTGTAGCCCATAGCGGAATCGAACCGCTCTTTCAAGAATGAAAATCTTGCGTCCTAACCGATAGACGAATGGGCCATTATCGTTTTGGGATTGCAAATGTATGAACTATTTTTGAAACCACCAAATTTTTTCTTACTTTTTTTTGCTTTTTCTAAAAAAAAGCGCAGTATGGCAAAATCAACATTGAAAAGAACCCTAATGCATACCCTGCAATCAGCTGGCCTGGCGTATGAGCTTGCAACTCTAAGCGTGCCCATGTAACCCAACCGGAGCACAAAGATAATACAATTATTAGAAATAATGGCATTTTACAGAAAAAAAAACTCAAAAAAATTACAGAACCCATCAAACCGCCTATTCCAGTGGCGTGAGCGCTTATTTTCCAAGCAAAATTTACTGCATAAACTACCGCCAATGCAAAAAAGGCACCCCACCATAAACCAACAAAATATTTTTCTACCCCAAACGAGGCAGACAAATAGGCAACAACAGCATAAGCCGACAGGGTAAATAAATAAGCCCACCTGCGTTCGTGTCTATCCGAAGCTTGCGAGGTGGTTATAACTCCTAATTTTCGCAGCAACAAATACCACACTAGCGGAGCTATTACGGCAATTATAAAAGAAAGACCCAAAACTACCCATTTTACCAATGGAGATTGGGGATAAAAAAACGAACTTACCGCCATCAACCCTATTCCGTACGCCGGAATTAAAATAGGTTGAAAGAGGTAAGTTGGTATAAGAGCAAGAATTCGGCGCATATATTATGCTATCAATTCTAGTGTATCCGAAGCAATCATAAATTCTTCGTCGGTGGGCACTACTACTACTTTTACTTTAGAGGTAGGTTTGGTAATAACAATTTCTTCGCCTTTGGTATCGTTGGCCACTTCGTCTAGCTCAACACCCATATAAGCCAATTCATTGCAAATTTGTGCACGCAAACCTATTTGATTTTCGCCAACACCACCTGTAAAAACAATCACGTCTACACCGCCCAATGCAGCTGTATAAGCCCCAATGTACTTTTTAATGCGATAAGCATACATCGACATGGCCAAAACAGCTTTAGGTTCGCCTGCTTTATCGGCAGCTTCGATATCGCGCATATCCGACGATAAACCCGAAATACCAGCCACGCCACCTTTTTTATTAAGGTAATTAGAAATGCCTTTAGCGTCCAAACCTTCTTTTTCCATTAAATAAGTAACCGCACCGGCATCAATATCGCCCGAACGAGTTCCCATCAACAAACCTTCCAAAGGCGTAAAGCCCATTGAAGTATCGATAGATTTGCCATCCTTAATAGCGGTAATGGAACCACCATTGCCTACGTGACAGGTAATAATTTTGGTTCCCTCTGCTTGAATACCCAAGAATTCGCATACACGCGCCGATACATAACGATGGCTGGTACCATGGAATCCATAACGACGAACACCGTATTTTTCGTACGCTTCGTAAGGTATACCGTACATAAATGCAGAAGCAGGCATGGTTTGATGGAAGGCAGTATCAAAAACAGCCACTTGTGGAATGCTAGGCAAAATAGCAGAAATGGTTTCAATACCCAACAAGTTAGCAGGGTTATGAAGAGGAGCCATATCGCTACATTGTTTAATAGCATCAATCACCTCGTCGTTAATCAAGACACTGGCATTGAATTTTTCGCCACCGTGTACCACGCGATGACCTACCGCACCAATTTCTTGCAAGGACGAAATGGCACCGTATTGTTGGCTGGTAAGGATAGACAAAATCAATTCAATAGCGGTTTGGTGTTCGGGAATTTCTTTTTCTACCACCACTTTTTCGCCACTAGGCAAGGTAAATTTAATAAAAGCACCTTCCAAACCTACTTTTTCTACACCACCTTGTGCTATCACAGATTTTTGTTCCATGTCAAACAATTTGTATTTGACAGACGAACTACCACAGTTTAATACTAAAATTTTCATAATTAATGACGTGCTTGATCGGAGGTAATTACCACCATTTTAACTATATCTTCTACACTACAACCGCGCGACAAATCGTTTACAGGAGCAGCCATACCTTGCAAGATAGGACCTAATGCCACTGCACCCGACATACGTTGGGTTAATTTATAGCCAATGTTACCTGCATCCAAGTTGGGGAACACCAATACGTTGGCAGTACCACGCAAAGGGCTGGTAGGCGCTTTTTGAGCGGCAACCTTAGGAACAATTGCAGCATCCAATTGCAATTCGCCGTCAATTACCAAATCTGGAGCCAACTCGCGTGCTAAACGAGTAGCTTCAATCATCTTATCGGCCGATTCGTTTTTAGC
>JAZRBL010000038.1:0-20179 GCA_045635045.1 Candidatus Enterocola sp.
ACTCTCCCACCTCATCAAATCCCAATTGCAAGTCTTTGTTTATTTGCTTAAACGTATTTCTTGTTTTATAACTCAACACATTATGATCGCCTGTTATTACCACCGTCGATGCCTTGGTTGTAGAATCGTTGGCGATGGCCGTCAAAATCCGTCCTAGGCATTTGTCCATGTATTTAACCGAGTTTAAATAACGATACACATCGTCGGGCATGCCTTCTGCTTTAGGATACGTATACAAAGGACATTTTTTAAACGGAGCATGCATGGTCATGGTTAACGACAAAATGTAGTCGTGTTTCGCCTTAACAGCGTCCAACTGAGCAAACATTTTGGAGTCATACCAACTTGGTACCACATAGGCCTCTTTTATGCCATAAGCCTCGTTCATAAACTTTTGGTTCCAATACGACAAACTGAGCGCTACCACAATGCCCGGATGTTGATACAAATGACTAATAGCTGGATACGTGTTTTGAGGATACCTAAAACAGGTAGCTCCGTCGGTAAGCGGTAGCAATCCTGTATTGACAATCATCTGACCATCGGCAGAAACGCCATGCCTTACCTGCGATTTCACCTTATTAGCATACAACAAAGACGGCGTTTGGTTAATAAATTGGTACAAATTAGGCGTTATCTCTGGTGTAATGGTCCACGATTCAAAGCTTTCTATAAGCAGAACAATCAGTGGGGTGGCCGGAACACAAGAAGCATCCTGTTGTTGTATAAACACACCTGCACGTTGCTCTTCGGCGGGCGTCATGGAATACGTATCGTCTGCAAAAGGCATCAGCGCCAACTCTTTTAGCTGAAAAATTAGCGAGTGAAGCACAGATACATTACGCACGTAATTTTCTGTGGTAAAGCCCAAATAAGAAGCGTCGCCAAATTTGGCAAAAGGATTTAACACGTGCTTATGCGTACAAACGGGACGCACGCATTCTAATTTTCGGTGAATACCATAACAACCTATGCCGTTGAACAACAAAGATAGGCCCAACATCACCCCAAAGGCCCTGAAACAGATTTGTCGGGTATTGAAGATATAAACCACCAGGGCCAGTAACAACGTTGGGAGCAACAACAACCAATCTACAGCATGGCTAAACACCCAAATACTATCCCACACGCCATCCATATTCCCTACCATGGTCAGCGAATATTTCTCTATAAAAATGGTATTGGACCTAAAATACACCAGTTCGGCCATCGACCATAGTCCCACCAAAGCCGACACCACAATGGCGCTATATTTTTGGGGAGTAACATACGTAAATGAGGCAAAGAAAAGGGCTATGCTGGCTTTTATAAGCAACGACACCCAATAAATGGGTTCGAACGACAGTTCTTCGTACACAATCTGATGAAACAAAACACACTGCCAAAAGGTAGCCAAGAAAAAGGCCACCGCTATAATATGTGTCGCATAGTTGCTCTCTTGCGCCTTTTGGCGCAGTGCTATCCATTTGTTTACATCCATATTCAACTAAGACGCTTGCTTGTTAAAGTAATGATTCACCCATTTATAAAGCGGCTGATAGGCTATTGCCAACAGAATAGACAAAAAGAAATAAGCAAAGATAGTAAAGGTGGTTTGATGCGGAATCTTACCTAAAAACACCATACGAACAATGGGATGAATAACATAGATAAGAGCCGATATAGACCCCACATAAACCATTGCCTTATGAGCATACCTTAATTTTTTAAGCAATTCACAACCGTATAGAGTCAATGCCACCGATATAATAGGGGTAAAAAGCCAGGTATAGGCATTCACACTGGCAGCAATTAACAAAATGGTTCCCAATAAAAACATCAAGGCATTCTTCCAATAAGCTTCAAAGATTATGCTCACAGGGTATCGGGCATACCAAATGCCCAACGTAAAAGGCAAAAACCATCCCAAGCACTGATGGCGAATACCATACAACAAGGGGTAGCGCCAATTGTAATAAACACACAGCGCCATTATCGCCAACGACAAAACATTCAACAAAATAAGAGGAAGATTGCTTTTTTTGAAGATAAACAGATAATAGCAAAGGTACAACTGAATCATCAAACCAAAGAACCAGTAAACACCTGGGGTAATGCTATCGGGCCAGAAATTAGCCACCATACCCACATGTTGCACCATTTGCCAAGCAGAAGTGGTAACGTCAAAACACAGATAGTTAATAAGCAAGTAGCACATGTAAGGCAAAAGCATCAATAGCCACATCTTTTTGAACTGACTGCCCATAAATTTAAAAAAGGACGAACCCTCTTCTGCCTGCCCTACCTCGTACTTACGCACCAACCCATAACCACTCAAAAACAAAAAAGCGGTAATTCCATACCATCCTAAAAACGACATTACATCCAGCCACAAGGTATCCGAAAAGGAAAACAAGCTGGTTATAAAACCATTGGCATTGTGGGGATGATAAAAAAACTCATTCTCTTTTAGTGGATGAAAAATGTGAATCAAATTGTGCAGCACAATTAGTACAATGGCCATGCCTCGCATGGAGTTTGAATCGGACGTACTGATGATGTGCTTTTGCATACCTGTTCTATTTTTCATCGATGGTCTTTTTTGACGAAAAGTTGCCCACCATCCAAGGCGCATAACGCAATATAAGCTGCGATATACCTGTTAAAATAAGCACCGCCACCACAAATAAGGGGAAAATAAACCAGCCATGGCCAGCTTCTAGCCAATTCAGTTTGCGCAAAACCGCCAAAATAACCAACAACAAACCGGTATTGAGGTAGTAATAGGTAAGTGAATTTCGGCCAATGTACGACATCCATTTTACCCCTTCGGGTATTGATTTTACAATCGATACCATCATCCAAATACCCAAAGTAGACAAGCATAAGAAGGACATCACCCCTACAGCAGACACATCGCCTGCTTTCATCGAATAAAAGAACACAGAGTTTCGGAGCCAAAAATAATCCAAGCAAACAAACAAGAAATACACGATTGTTGACACAATAGCCTGCCATCCAATTCGTTGCGATAATTTTTGCTCGTATTTCTTGTACAAGATGCCCATGTACAAATAAATCAACGAGATAAGTCCGTAGTGTGCGTACCAAGGTATGGGAGCTGTGGTATATTGTGTCGCCACAAATCCTACTGTTGCCAACAATACACAGGTAATACCCAGTGCCACCAGGTTTTTGATGTATTTAATGCATATAGCCAGCGTTATTTTAGACACCGCCAAGGCTGCCACAAACCAGCTTGCGTATCCGCCTAATATTTCGTATGCCATGGTAGAAAACGATATTTCTGTGCCATGAGCAAAATGTTTGGGAATAAAGATAATGGTGGTAAACAAGAAATAAGGAAACAACAATTTTTTGACAATAGAGGTCATTGTCTTCTTAAAATTGAACGTCTCTATTTTGGTCAAGTAGCCAGATATAAAGAAGAACACTAACAGCCTGGTGGGACTCATTAAGTTTAAGAACGTATTGGTTCTGCCGGTATACAACGTAACGGTATGCGAAAATATAACCATTAGCATGCATATACACTTGCCATAGTCTAACCACGATACTCTTTTTATTTCATTCATTGCCTTACAATTTTGAAGCTAACGTTGCGTTGATTGTTTTTCTTTCCTTATCAAAAACATAACCGTACTTGTTAAAATACTTGCATACCGATTGTATATGACAAAGCAACATCTTTTTACTTTTGTACGATGCTTTTTGGTGATTGTGAACGATGGTTACTTGGGGATAAAACATGGTTTTACATACCCGATGAAAGCGACGACTTAAATCCAAGTCTTCGCAATACATAAAGTATCGTTCGTCAAAGTACAAGTTATGTTTGGCTATATCTGCTACACGCAAAAACATAAAACAGCCCGATAAAAAAGGAACATTCATTTCTTTATCGTACCCCGTACTTCTTAATTCAAATGCCTCGTCCATCTGTTTTACCCACTTCCACGCAGGCAAAAAGCGGCGCAAAAATAAATTGAACGGGGTAGGTAGTTTTTTACACAAATACTGCAACTCGCCGTTGGGATAGACCACCTTGGGCATTACCCATCCCACCTGCTGTTGTGCCTCCATGTAAGCGGCCAGTTGGAGCAATGCCTGCGCATCAAATTCAATATCGGGGTTTAGCACCACATGATAGGTACTGCCACATGCTACTGCCTTACGCATGGCTATGTTATGTGCATGCCCATATCCCGTATTGGCATTTTGAATGTACTCTATACAGGGCAGGTAGTGTTGTATCCACTCATTCTCGGGCAGTGGGCAATTATCTATTACCCATAGCTTATCTACGCTATTGGATGCCTTTACACAATCCAATAGAGTTTGGAGCATGTTACGTTTTGTTTTGTATATAACAACAGAAGCAGTTATCATTCTATCATTGTTATCTTTTAATGAAACCTACGTAGTATTTGGCACAAAAACCTAAAGCGATACGCCAGCTTAAAATACAAACTATTGGGGCTTTTCTCTAATACGGGCGATACATTACTTGCATGCGTTCTATACAAGTGCAAGGGTTCTGCCAAATAGCGAAACTTCAATTTTTGGAACGACATACACAACCCTATCCAATTATCGTGGCAGACACATTTGGGAGGGAGAGGCAAAATACCTGTAAGCGCACTTTTTCTGAATGCCATGGTGCACCCTCTAAACGGCATCTTGTATAAATTGATTAAGAATTTTGACGACACCGGATTGGCATCGTATACTTGCTCTTTTATCACCTTGCCCTCGGCATCTATCAACGAAAAATTACACAAGGCATAATCGCATTCTTCCAGTGCCTTTGACATGCTTGCTACCCTGTTATCTGCCCAAATATCGTCTTGATCGCACAAAAAAACAAAGTCGCCGCTAGCCTGGCTAATGGCATGCTCAAAATTTTTTGTTGCATACATAAACGACGATAAATAGGTACGCTTTTTAGGTTCTTCTTTGGAATGATGAAACACCTTGATACGATTGTCGTTGTAGGCAGCAACCAATGCTAAAGTAGCATCTTTAGAACCATCGTCAGAGATAATAACCTCGTCGTCTACCCCCAATTGGCTTAAAATAGAATCCAATTGTTGGCAGATGTATTTTTCTCCGTTATAGGTAGCTATACATACCGATACCATGGCTGAGACTGTCTATTTTTTGAGTTTATTTTCTAGTTTAAACAAGCATTTATAGTACACAAATGCAAAGGGGGCTACCCATGTATGGCGTTTGTGCAACAATCGATACTGTTGGTAGCACTTGTTTAGGTATTGCCAACGCTGTTTTAAGGTAATAGAAGGCGAAGCCCCCACTACATTGTACCCATGTTGGCGATAAAGCATGGTAGGCTTAAAAAGGGTATCTACCTTTCCGCCATCCAACCATACCTTGCGCGCTACCCACGAGTCGTGCATTTCTATAAAAGAAGGGAAAGGCAACGCATTTTCTCTTGCCTTTTTATTGCCCATAAGGGTACAACCCGTTATGCAGTTACACAACAAGGCATACTGAATTCTGGCATGAATCACCTGTGGGGTACTCTTACTTATGGCAAACATCGAGTCGTGCATTTTATGTAGCTCGCCATCCACCACTTGCAAATCGGTATGCACCACAATGGGACAATCCACTCCTTTTTCTTTCTCTATCGATTGTAATTTTTCTAGCGTTTCTACCACCTTAAAGGGCAACCACACATCGTCCTGATCGCAAAACATAAAATAGTCGGCATCCGAAACTTGCATCAACGCCTCAAAAGACTTAATCACCCCCACGTTGTGCACATCGTCTTTATTGATCCAAACTATTTTATCGGGATATTGCAGGGCATATCTATCGATGATTGCTGTGGTAGTATCTTTTGATCCATCATCCCGAATAAGCAATCGCCACGAGGTATAGGTTTGAGAAAGAATAGAGTTTAACTGTTCTTCTAAAAACCTTTCGCCGTTGTAAGTAGACAACAATATATCAATTTTCGAACACATATTCTTTCTTCCAGAAAATTCTACATTTAGATAAGCTCTCTTTTACTACCTCTTGTTTGGAACGATGCAACAACGAAAATACCGTCTGAGGCGCGTTGACCCTAGAGATAGACTGTTCTACCTTTCTGTATAACATCAAACTGGTTAAGCATACATACATCGTAAAGATACAGTACGATAATTGTTTTACTATCTTCTCTTCTATTTGGTCGATGTTACACAAAATATAGAGCAAAAATAAGGGTATAAAATACGAGCGTACCCGGTTTAGCAAGAACCAATATTTAACTAACAAAACTACCATTGCAAACGCCACAAATACAAAACGGGCGGTAAACGTAGTAGATGTGGTTTTACGGGTAATCAAGAACAACAATACGGCAAGTACAATATAGACCGCATATATGGCCTGCACAGAGTCGGCCACCAAAAGGTGGTGTACAATGGAACGAATAGCAGAACTATCGCCAAAACTCTGAACCAATGCCACCAACAACCTTTCTACAGGGAACAATATAAACACAAACATAATGGCAATGGCCACTCCGTATACATAGGCCGTTACCTTAAAGTTGCGAATGGACAAAACAAACAAAAACAACCCCACAATAAAGATTCCCGATTTATGACTCACTGCCATCAACACCAAGTACAACACCGTTTTATAGGTTTGTTTATTGTCGTACGCCAAAAAGGCCAATATAAAAAAGGATACGGCCAAGCATTGTCTCAATTCAAAGAATAGCAGGTTGTAATCCAATATAACCAGTACCAGCAAAGCAAACACCCGGTAATTGGGAATCTTTTTAAAGAGCGACCACAAGGCCCCAAAATACACCACCGTAATAACGGCCGTCATGGCCCAAAAGGAAAGATGCAACCAATTGCAACACTTTAAAAAGAGCAAAAATCCGGGCTCAAAATACGAACTACTAAATATGCCTATCCTCCCTATTCTATCGTACAATGGCAAGTAAATAGAGATATCAGAACCGTAATAATATTTTATGACTACCACAAAGAATGCCGAGGCAAAAGCTATTTTATAAATCAGCTCGCGCGACCATTCACTTTTGTTAAAAAGTACCTCTAACAATGCCAATGGGGCCAATACCAGAATAAGAATAATCATCAAACTCATTGTCTAGCCCTCCACATAAACAGTACAAAAACCACCATTTCGGTTAACAGCAACGAGCAAGCCGTTCCGTACATACCATACCCATACGACAATCCCAACACACTAACAATGGCCACACACGCCGCTATTGCATAGGTATTTCTAAAATAACGTTTGTCGCTCTCATCGCCCATAGCCACCAGCTTTAACTGTCCTAACACACCACCCATACCCACAAAAACTGGAACAAAGGCCATCACTTTAAAGAGCAAATCGGTATTCAAGTAATCGTCGCCCAAAAAATAAACCATAAAAGGCGAAGCAAAGAACAAGAACGCTCCTATAAACACCATTCCCACCAATACCAATAGGAACAAGGATTTTACCTTTTTGCTAGCCTCTTGTCTATTTTGCTGTGCCAAACTGGCCACATAAGGATAGAACACCTGCAATACTGGCACCAACACCAAATAGCACAAAGCACGCATAATTCTATCAACGGCCGAATACTGTCCCACTTGTTCTGGCGAGGCAAAATAACCTAAAATGAGCACAAAACAAGCCGTATAAATACTGGTTGCTGCTGTAGAAAGAAATAGCGGAAAACTTTCGGACAATTCTACTTTAATGTCATTCAGTTTTACCTTGATGAGTTTTACCCATTGCTTTTGGACAATCATTCCCAACGAGATAACGGCTGCCACTACGGCTACCATACCCTGCAAAAAAGCGGCCCATAAATAATCGTCGGGGCTTTTTACCAACCAAAAGGTAAGCGGCAAAACGGCTATTTTGGCAATTCCATTAAAGATGGATACCCACTTAATTTGCCCCAAACCCTGAAACAAGAATACAAACAGCAAGGCTTGCCCCACCACCATCAAAAACATCACCAACATGGTGGTTCTATAAATGACAAACTGAGGAACCAACGACACCAATAGCAGCAACAAGAAACTAAACAACAACAAACCCATCTTCGCAAAAACCGTTGCCGAGAATATCTTGTTCAACTCTTCTTGATTGTCCTTGGCCAAGGCGATGCGTTTGGTCGCACTCAAGTTAAAGCCAAAGTCAACCACCAACATCATGTACTGAGCGGTAGATAAGGCAAAACCAATGTAACCAAACTTTTCGGCACCTAGCACTTTCATCAAATAGGGTAAAACCAACAAAGGGACTATGTAATTTAGTCCCTGTAATGCGATGAGATAAAAGACATCTTTTATTTCACGCTTGTTGCTACTAAGTGCGCTTTTTACACCCAATATGTATCGTTTTAGTATGCTCTAGCAAACACTACTCTTTGTTTAGAAGGTTTGCCTGTTACCATACAAACCCCAGGAGTGGTATCGCCATCCAATGGAATGCAACGAATGGTTGCTTTGGTTTCTTCTTTAATTTTTTCTTCGGTTTCGGGAGTTCCGTCCCAGTGACAAAGCAAGAAACCGCCTTTTTCAATTTCCACTTTGAATTCTTCGTACGAGTTTACCTCGCGGGTAACCGATGCACGGTAATCCAATGCTTTTTGGTAGATGTTCTTTTGAATGGCATCCAACAAATCTTTGATGTATGCAGTCAAGTTGTTGAACGATACGGTTTCTTTGGTAAGGGTATCGCGACGAGCCACCTCAACGGTATTGTTTTCCAAATCGCGTGCACCCATAGCCAAACGAACAGGAACACCTTTTAGTTCGTACTCAGCAAATTTCCAACCGGGTTTTTTGCTATCGTCGTTATCGTATTTAAAGCTGATGCCAGCTGCTTTTAGTTGCGCGGTTAGTTCGGCTACTTTGGCATTGATGGCATCCAATTGCTCTTGGTTTTTGTAAATAGGAACAATCACCACTTGGAATGGAGCCAATGCAGGAGGCAACACCAAACCGTTATCGTCCGAGTGCGACATAATAAGCGCCCCCATCAAGCGGGTAGAAACACCCCACGATGTAGCCCAAACCAACTCTTGTTTGTTTTCTTTGTTCATAAAGGTTACATCGAATGCTTTGGCAAAATTCTGACCCAAGAAGTGCGATGTACCTGCTTGCAAAGCCTTGCCGTCTTGCATCAATGCCTCAATACAGAAGGTTTCCAATGCACCTGCAAAACGTTCGTTAGCTGTTTTAACCCCTTTCCAAACGGGTACTGCCATTACGTTTTCGGCAAAATCGGCATACACGTTTAGCATTTTAACGGTTTCTTCTAACGCTTCTTCGCGGGTAGCGTGAGCGGTATGGCCTTCTTGCCACAAGAATTCTGCCGTACGCAAAAACAAACGAGTACGCATTTCCCAACGCACCACATTGGCCCATTGGTTGCACAAAATAGGAAGGTCACGGTACGAGTGAATCCAGTTCTTGTAGGTATTCCAAATGATGGTTTCGGAAGTAGGACGAACAATGAGTTCTTCTTCTAACTTAGCAGCTGGGTCTACTACCACACCGCTTCCGTCTGGATTGTTTTTTAAACGATAGTGCGTTACTACAGCACATTCTTTAGCAAAACCTTCTACGTGATCGGCCTCTTTGCTTAAGAATGATTTGGGAATAAACAAGGGGAAATAGGCGTTTACGTGGCCTGTATCTTTAAAGCGTTGATCCAACTCGCGTTGCATTTTTTCCCAAATAGCATAGCCATAAGGTTTAATCACCATGCAACCACGTACAGCCGAGTTTTCGGCCAAATCTGCTTTAATTACTAAATCGTTGTACCATTGAGCGTAGTTTTCTGCTCTGGATGTAAGTTCTTTTGCCATTTAAATAGTATTTAACGATGCAAAAGTACTATTTTTAGTCGAAAGTAAAAAGCCTATTGTCAGAAGTTTTAGCACAAAAGTAATTTATTCATACTCTATGACATAAACATCTTCGTCAGGACTGTGCATACGGTATCGCTCGCGGGCAAATTTTTCCAAGTCTTCTTTATCCGACTCCAATTCTTGCATCCGCTGAACGCTCTTTTCCGATTTGCCTTTGTAGTAGTCTATTTCTTGCTGCAATTCGCGTATGGTAATGGCATTTTTGATACGGGTTTGTATGTTATGTTCGCTGCTAAGGAACATAGCCAACAAAAACAAAATAATTACTACCAAGTACTTAAACGTTTCAGAAGTTATAAAAGCAATTACCTTTTTCACAAGAGCAAAATTAATGGTCTAAATGGAATCCTGCAAATTTTTATTTAGCAAAAATTGCACCTCTTTGAATGCATATTTTCTATCACTACCTGCCCTGTCTAAAATGTGTAAATAGCCACGAGGCTCGACGCATTCAATGCATCCCTCAAATTCGCCGTTCTCATCACGGTAATGAGCCCATTGATGGTTCAAATACAACGCATTCGCATAATCTTGTTGTATTTTTATAGCATCGGTTTGCGCTTGCTTATACCGATTCATTAGCATGGTTTGCAACACGGGCAACTCTTCTTGCCACACCACCTCTTTTTGAATAATCTGGCACAACGATACCGGATTAGGCGCATCGCTCAAAAAATTTTGTTGGTTGATGTTTAGTCCGACACCTACAATCGACGAGGCAATAGACGTTCCCACTAAATTTTGCTCAATTAATATGCCGGCAATTTTTTGGTGGTTCCAATAAATATCGTTGGGCCATTTTATCTGAAAGCCAGTAGCATACCTCGACAAAAAATCGACTACCCCTAAAGCCATGGCTTGCGAAAGCACAAATTGCTCTTTTACAGGCAACCAAACTGGGGCAAAATACATACTCATCAAGATATTTTTATCGGCTTGCGACTCCCAAACATTGGTTAATTGCCCCCTGCCATGGGTTTGATACGACGTATAAACTAATGTACCCTCGCTCCAGGTTTGCAAAGGCAATTGCGCTTGCATCCAAGCGTTGGTAGATGGTATGGATGGTAAATAAATGGTTTCCATATTAAGCCGACGCCACCGCCAAGGTAGCTATACTAATTTTACAAGTTGGTATTTGTTGGTATAAAGTTTGTGCTGCCGCTAGCAAGGTAGCGCCTGTAGTAATCACATCATCAACCAACAATACGTGCTTATGAGCCAATGCTTCGCCCATTTCAACGCCAAAAATACCTTGGGTGTTTTCGTATCGTTCAAAAACACGCATTTTGGTTTGTGTAGCGGTATCTACCACGCGCACCAACACGTCACTACAAACAGGTACTTTCATTACACTCGCTATGCCCTTGGCAATGCACGCTGCTTGGTTGTAGCCTCTTTTTTGCAACCGATTGTTGTGCAAAGCAATGGGAACTATTACATCAACAGGCTGCAACCATGTAACGCATTCTAGCGCCATTTGCCTACCCAATACTTCTCCCACATCGGGTCGATGATGATATTTTAAGGCATGCAACAACGTTTGCAGCGTTCCTCCTTTTACAAAATGACACCAAGCCATGGCACGCAAATCTGGCATTTTACCCCAAAACAATTGCTCTACCGGATTATCTTCTAAGGATTGGTAATGGGTTCGGGGCATAGCAAACAAACAATTCAAACACAAGGTTTGTTCGCTATTTACCAAGGGGTTGCCACATCCCATGCAAAGTTTAGGAAACAGCAACCTAAACATGCTTACGGCATAAGTTTTCAACGCAAACATAAATTAAGACGGTTTAATTGGTGCAAAAGTAAGCAAAATAGTTTACATTTGCAGTGATGAGCCCAAAAGATACATACCGCCAACTGTGCCAAGAGCGCACCGACATTCCCCTGTTTATGCAAGCATGGTGGTTGGATGCCACCGATATGCCTTGGGAGGTAATACTATTTGAGCACAAAAAACAAATAGCGGGCTTTTACGTGTATTCGTACACCCAAAAATGGGGGAAAAAGTTAATTCTACAACCTAGTTTAACCCAATACAGCGGTCCGCTTTTGTTCTACCCCGATGGGCTATCGCTTGCCCAAAAATATTCCTTTGAGAACAAGGCGTACAATTATTTTATAGAACAACTGGCCGCAACAGGATACCATTTCATCGAACAAAACTGGCATCATAGCCAACAAAATCACCAACCCTTTTATTGGCAGGGTTTTAGGCAAACCACACGCTACACCTACATACTACCACAAATTAGTAATTTACAAGACATTACAAAAGCGCTCTCTGACGACAAGAAAAAGAAATTGAACCGCGCCCAAGGCGATGAGTTACAACTATCTACCCAACTAGCTGCCGCTGACTTTTATTCGTTTTACAAAGATTGCCTTCAAAACAAGCAGAAAAAGATTTATTACCCACTGGTCACTTTTGAGCAATTGCATACAGCGGCCATGCAACACAACAGCGGACAAATTTTGGCTTTGTACGACACAAAGCAACAATTACACGCAGCTTTATGGGTAGTATGGGACTCTACTACTGCCTATAACTTAATTATTGCCATTAACGAAAACCACAAAAGCAGTGGCGCCTCAACACGTATCATATTTGAAGCCATGCGCTTTTTGCAAGGCAAAACACAACAATACGATTTTGAGGGTAGTATGATTCAAGGCGTCGCCTTGCACAACCAATCCTTTAGCGCTCAACAAATTCCCTATCACCATATACAAAAAAGCCACAGTAAGTTACTCTCACTGTGGCGTTATCTCAAAAAATAAGCGCTTTATCCAAAATAAATGCGGCATACTTCGGCAAAAAAGCTATAGGCCATTATGCTGGTTAATACCATCGACAACACAACGGTTAACAGGGTGCCCACAAACGATCCAAATCCTGCTTTAATACTTTCTTCGTGGGTTTTACCCGCTAGCATTTCGGCAACAACGGCGCCAACAAAAGGACCCAAGATTAGCCCCCATGGCATAAAAAACAAGCCCAAAAGCAACCCCAAAACACCGCCCCACTGACCATATTTAGAGCCACCGTATTTCTTAATACCCCAAATGGGAATGTAATAATCCAACACTTGTTTTATCACCACCACGGCTAACATAATAAGCATAAAGGTAGGAGTATAGGTACAACCATCTACCAGCAGCAACAACAGCAGGCCTACGTACGATATAGGGCTCCCGGGCAAAATGGGGATAACAGAGCCCAATAAACCTATTATAACGCAGATTGCGCCTAGTATAACCAATAAGATATCCATCTTAATTGTCTATCTCTAGCAATTTCCCGGTTAAATCAAACTCCAATTCAAGGCCACTGGCTAATTTTAGTTCGTAGCTACGACGGTTTTTTTCTATTTTCTTTACCGCTTGATTGGGATAGTTCACCTCCAAGTATTGTTGAATTTCGGCAGGAATAATTTGGGCAGGAACCACGCATTGATTGCATTCATAATCTTTCCAACTGCCATCTTTATTAAACTCCAAACCATCTCCGTTGGTAAAGACTACCATGTAGGACGAATCAAACAATTCGTCATCGTAAGTAACGTAAGCTTGTCTGTACAAAGGGTCGTCGGCCGAGAAATAGGTACGGGTAAAGGTTTGTATTTCTTGTGGCAATTGTTCAAACGCTATCAATTGTTCTCTAGCATTAGCTGTAGTAAAGGCAACCATCATGGCTGTCGCTAAAAAGAATACACGTTTCATCATTTTTATTTTTATAGTTTTCAAAAGCAAATATAACTTTCTGATTCAGAATAGTTGCATTTTTTTCTATAAAGAATATTAAATATCATTTTTTACTTACTTTATCGTGAATATTTTCTACCTTTGTAGATTAAAATTTTAGACGTATGACAAAGCAATTTAAACGTACAACGGTTACATCGGCACTTCCCTACGCCAATGGTCCCGTTCATATTGGTCACTTAGCAGGTGTGTATGTTCCTGCCGATATTTACGTACGCTACCTTCGACTAAAAGGCGAAGACGTATTGTTTATTGGTGGTTCTGACGAACACGGTGTGCCCATTACCATTAAAGCACGCAAAGAAGGCGTTACCCCTCAAGATATTGTAGACCGCTACCATACCCTTATCAAAGATTCATTCAAAGATTTTGGTATTTCGTTCGATGTTTATTCGCGCACATCGAGCAAAACCCACCACGGTGTAGCATCGGACTTTTTCAAAACCCTTTACGACAAAGGCGAATTTATTGAAAAAGAAAGCGAACAATACTACGACGAAGAAGCTGGTCAGTTTTTGCCAGACCGCTACATTACCGGCGAATGCCCTCACTGGCATGCAGAAGGTGCGTACGGCGACCAATGCGAAAAATGCGGTACTTCGCTTTCGCCTCTTGATTTGATTAACCCCAAATCGGCCATTAGCGGTAGCGCACCTGTGTTGAAAAAAACCAAACACTGGTACTTGCCCCTAGACAAACACGAACCTTGGCTACGCGAATGGATCCTAGAAAACCACAAAGAATGGCGTCCCAACGTATACGGCCAATGCAAAAGCTGGTTAGACATGGGCTTGCAACCCCGTGCCGTTAGCCGCGACTTGGATTGGGGTATTCCTGTGCCTGTAGAAGGTGCCGAAGGCAAAGTTCTTTACGTATGGTTCGATGCTCCTATCGGTTACATTTCTAATACCAAAGAATTGCTACCCGATACCTGGGAAACCTGGTGGAAAGACCCCGAAACCCGCTTGGTACACTTTATTGGCAAAGACAACATTGTATTCCACTGCATTGTGTTCCCTGCTATGCTAAAAGCAGAAGGTTCTTACATTTTGCCCGATAATGTTCCATCGAACGAATTCTTGAACCTAGAAGGCGATAAAATTTCTACCTCGCGCAATTGGGCAGTTTGGTTGCACGAATACTTGCAAGATTTTCCTGGCAAACAAGATGTTTTGCGCTACGTACTTACTGCCAATGCTCCCGAAACCAAAGACAACGACTTTACTTGGAAAGATTTCCAAGCCCGCAATAACAACGAGCTAGTAGCCATTTATGGTAACTTTGTAAACCGCACCTTGGTACTTACCCACAAATATTTTGAAGGCAAAGTTCCTGCTCGTGGTGCACTTACCGAGTACGACCAAGCTACCTTGCAAGAATTTACCGGTGTTAAACAACAAGTAGAGCAACTACTTAACAACTTCAAATTCCGCGAAGCGCAAAAAGAAGCCATGAACCTAGCGCGCATCGGTAACAAATACCTTGCCGATACCGAACCTTGGAAATTGGCCAAAACCGATATGGAGCGCGTAGGCACTATTTTAAACATTGCGCTTCAAATTTCGGCCAACCTATCCATTGCATTCGAACCATTCTTACCCTTTAGCTCGGCTAAATTACGCGGTTTGTTGCAACTAGAAGCATGGAGTTGGGAAAACCTAGGCAGCCTAGATTTGTTGGCTACCGGTAGCGTCATTGCTCCTGCCGAGTTGTTGTTCGAAAAGATTGAAGATGCTGCCATCGATGCACAAATGCAACGTTTGGCCAACATCAAGGTAGAAAACGAAAAACAAGCCTACCAACCTGCTGCTGTAAAAGAAGCTACCACCTTCGACGACTTTATGAAGTTGGACATTCGTGTAGGTACTGTTTTGGAATGCCAAAAAGTTCCCAAAGCCGACAAACTATTGCAATTTAAAATACAAGACGGTATGGGCACGCGTACCATTGTATCGGGCATTGCTAAATACTACAACCCCGAAGACTTGGTCGGTAAGCAAGTTTGCTTTATTGCCAACTTCCCTCCTCGTAAACTTAAAGGCATCGAAAGCCAAGGCATGATTCTTAGTGCCGAAGATGCAGACGGCCGTTTGGTGGTTATCAGTCCATCGGACCAAGTAACCCCCGGTGTTAGCGTTTGCTAATCTTCACTTATAAGCATAAAAAAAAGAGCCATACGGCTCTTTTTTTTATGTCTCACATGTTATAGTATTTTATTTAAAGGTTGTAATTCAAGGCTTGCGTAGTCCGAGAAACCGGAGTTTACTTGGCGTAAATGAGGATTTCGAAGGACAAGCATAACGCAGAAGTACGCCTTTAAATAAAATACGATTTTATCCTAAGAACGATATAAGAATACCAGCGGCAACCGCCGAACCAATAACCCCTGCTACGTTCGATGACATACAGTAGTTTAATACGTGGTTTTTAGGATCGTATTTTAGGGCGATATCGTTAGCTACGCGCGATGCCATAGGAACAGCACTCAAACCAGTTGCACCCACCAATGGGTTGATTTTCTTTTTGCTGAATAGGTTCATCACTTTTACCAACAAGATACCACCAAAAATAGAGAAACCGAACGCCAAGAAACCACCGGCTACAATACCTAGGGTTTGGAAGTTCAAGAATGCATCTACGGTCATGGTTGCACCTACCGACAATCCTAAGAAGATGGTAGCGGCGTTCATAATACCGTTAGAAGCGGTTTCGAACAAGCGCGAGGTGTTAGCACCAATTTCTTTGATCAAGTTACCAAACATCAACATACCTACTAGCGATACGGCATCGGGCACGATGATGGCCACAATGGTAGTAACGGCAATGGGGAAGATGATTTTTAGCGCACGCATGTTTTTGAACTCGGTTTTGCTTGGATAAAGCTTGTCTTGCTCTTTCATATTAATCATCAATTCCTTTTTAGAGCAGGTAAGTTTTACCACCAAAGGAATGATAACTGGCACCAACGCCATGTAAGAGTAAGCTGCAATGGCAATAGGAGCCAACAAGTGAGGAGCCAATTTAAGAGTGGTAAAGATAGCAGTAGGACCATCAGCACCACCAATAATAGCTAGCGAGCCTGCTTCTTGAAGGGTAAAGAATTGCGATGCTACCAACAATACGGCAAAAATACCAAATTGAGCACCAGCACCAAAGATAGCTAGTTTTAGGTTACGTAGCATAGGACCAAAGTCGGTAAGCGCACCTACACCCATAAAGATGATAGGAGGAAGCAAACCCGATTTAATCAATGCGTAGTAAATAAGGTTCATAATGCCTAAGTCGTGTGCAATTTCGGGTAGCGACATCGCGTACACATTTTCAGCTAATACCACACCATCTTTTATAATTTTGCCATTGACGTCTGCTCCCAAAACACCCATGCCACCGCCAGGGAAGTTGGCAATAAGCACACCAAAGGCAATAGGAACCAACAACAAGGGTTCAAACTCTTTCTTAATGCCCAAATAAAGCAATAGGAAAGCCAATGCATACATGACAAGGAAATAAGGGTTATCAACAATGCTGCCGATAGCCGTCATTTCGTATATCTTATTCAATATTTCTCCCATATCTCTTAAGCTTTAATTTTCATTAAAACATCGTCTTCCGATACAGCAGCACCTGCATTAAAGCAAATTTCGGTAATAACACCGTCGCATTCTGCCGCAATCGCATTAAAGGTTTTCATCGCCTCAATGTAGCAAACAGTTTGACCTGCTTTTACCACATCGCCTACTTTTACAGCAGGTTCGCCTTGTGCTTTAACTAGGTAGAATTTACCTTCTAGTGGAGCAGCCAATTCTTTGCCTTCGCCAGTACCAGCAGCAACAGGAGCAGCGGCAGCAGAAGCAGCAGGCATAGCACCTGCTTCGCCTACGGTTACTTTGTAAGAAACACCGTTTACTTGCACCTCAACGGTTTGAGGAAGGGCAGCACCACCTGCAGCAGCTTTGGCTTCTTTTTTCTTCGCCAAATCGGCTTCAAAGTCGGCTTTCGCTTGGCCCGATTTGTACAAACGGTATTGTTGTGGGTGCATAGCCAACTCGAACAATTCTTCGTCGTCTTCGCCTAGTTCCCAACCGTTTTCTGCCATTTCTTTGCGGAAACCTTCCAAGGCATCTGGATATGAGTCTTGTGGGTTACCGGTAAAGAATTCGCGACCTTGTTGTTTGGCTTTTTCAATCAATTCAGGAGCAATAGGACCAGGCAAACGACCCGATTTACCCAACAACATATCCCAAATATCGTCGGCAATCATGCTCCAACGTTCACGTCCTTTTTCCATTTGGATTACGTTCATTTGAGCCATGTTTTTAACGTATTGGCTAAATGGAGTTACCAATGGAGGATAACCCATCTTAGGCCATACATAAGCTACCTCGTTAAACAATTTGATCAACATTTGGTCTTGAGTCATTTCGGGTTTGCCGTTTTTAGCAAAATACTTGTTCAAGCTATCCAATGCATCGTTTAGGTCGTTCATCAAGCTACCCATCATACCGCCGGGAAGACCTGGGCCAATCAAAAGCGAGTTCATTTGACGGTTACGAGCAGGAATGTAGTAACCCAAGAAGTCGTCCATCATGGCTTGTACTTGGGTACGAACTTCCATGTACGCTTCCATGTTGATTTCTGGCACGTCAAAACCGGCGTCTTTCAACATAGCTTGCACAGCCAATACGTCTGCGTGACCAGTACCCCACGAAAGTGGTTCCATACCAACGTCTACATAGTCGCAACCTGCTTTACATACTTCCAAAATAGAAGCCATGCTGAAACCAGGACCCGCGTGTGAGTGATATTGAATAGGAAGGTTAGGATATTTAGCCTTGATATTTTTTACAATTTCGCCCAACGATGCAGGACGACCGATACCTGCCATGTCTTTCAAGCAGATTTCATCTGCACCCGCTTCGATAAGTTCGAATGCCATTTTGGTGTAGTATTCTACGGTATGAAGAGGAGAGAAAGTAATACACAAGCAGCATTGCGAAATCATACCACCATCGTGAGCATATTTAATAGAAGGAATGATGTTGCGTGTATCGTTCAAACCACAGAAAGTACGAGCAATATCGGTACCTTGTTTTTTCTTCACTTTATAGAATAGTTGACGCACGTCTGCTGGAACTGGGTTCATACGCAAACCGTTCAAGGCGCGGTCTAGCATGTGTGTTTGGATACCGGCTTCGTGGAAAGGTTTGGTCCATTCACGAACCGCTTTATTTGGGTTCTCACCGTACAATAGGTTTACTTGCTCAAAACCACCACCGTTGGTTTCGACACGGGCAAAGCATCCCATTTTAACAATAGCAGGAGCTACTTTTACCAATTGGTCAACACGGGGTACATACTTACCAGCCGATTGCCACATATCTCTAAATAGTAGAGAAAATTTTACTTGTCTTTTCTTTGCCATAGTATAAGGTATTATAATTTTTCTATTTTTTGAGCCGATTGTTTGCCACCACTAAGGGTCATAATGGCTTTGTTAATGGCTTCTTGAATGTTTTGATCTACTGCCTGTACTGCTTGAGCAGCTTTAGCCACAGGTTTTACTTCCTCTGGGAAGAATTTATTCACCAAAGCGATAAGCGCTTTTCCCATGCCGATGATAATCAGCAATACAACAAATACGGTTGCCATACCAATGCCCATTAGGGTCAATGCCTCGATGAATTTTTCGCCATTTGACAAATCAGCCACTGGCGCCACACTCGATAAGATTACATTAAGATTCATATTGTTATTTTTTTGTTGTTTCGTTCCGACTTATCGGCTAGATTTTTTGCTTTATTTCGTTGTATATTGTATAAATATACATTTATCTTGTATAAAAATGCAAATTTGGAACAAAGTTACAAAAATTCCCTGGAAATCATGCAATTTTACTGCAAAAAGTGATAGAATTTTGTTTAACGAGTTAGCAGTACTTTTGCACTGATGCCCACCTCTGATATCGTAGTAGGATAAGAGGTTGAAACGACAGGGTTACGCATTTGCAAATCGTAGAACAAGCTAAAGCTAATGCGCTCGCTAAACACGTAATTGGCCAAGAATTTAAAGGTAGTTACCAAATCGCCCGCAGTAGCTTGCGATTCATTCAATTCTATTTTGTGTACCAAGGTTTGTGTGTCCTTGATAGAGAAGTCGGCACGAAGGGTTAAGTCGTTGTTTACTTGTTTGCTCGATTGTCCTTGACGCATCGAGAATTTTAAATCGCTAAACTTATAACCAATACCCACAACGTACTCGTTGTTGTGCGATTCGACCAACTGATTGCTGGACAAATTCAAGCCCATATTACGACCTTTGCGCCATTCTGCCTTGAAAGAGAAGCTGTTTTTCATATTCACATCAATACCCACTAGCGGACTGAATTGTTCGTTAATGGTAACAGCACTAAAGGTATAGCGACTAGAAGGCGTACTTCCACCCGTTAGCACATCTTCGATGTAACCAAAATCATCGCCAAAG